>QOVW01000072.1 GCA_003339605.1 Spirobacillus cienkowskii
TGCAGCATATCCTGTTTTCAATATTCATCAATTTCCGTATAAATATTTATTTTTGGTTATCTATGTTGCCAACAAACTTAGTGGACGGCGTATAATTATATAGAAGTCAAAGGAAAATGGCAAGAAAAATTCACATCTCTTAACTATAACC
Source organism: Spirobacillus cienkowskii (assembly GCA_003339605.1). Lineage (GTDB taxonomy): Bacteria > Bdellovibrionota_B > Oligoflexia > Silvanigrellales > Silvanigrellaceae > Silvanigrella > Silvanigrella cienkowskii. The sequence goes on from QOVW01000072.1 coordinate 152, forward strand.
ATATTGCATTAATGTATAAATATTTTTTACTAAACAATGGAATTGATGATGTAGAAGATTTAAGCGAAAAATGTAAGAAAAAATTTGGCAATGAATTTTTAATTCCACAACCTGCTAATCATATTTTAAATGATTGGTTCTTATTTGCAATTGATGAAAAATATTTGGTAGGTGGAAAAGGAAGTTTTCAATTAACAAAATATGGCATAAAAACTATTGCTAATATAAATCCAATTATTTTATCTTATAGAGACAATAAATTAGTTTTATTCATTTCTCATGAAGAAGTAACAAGAAAATTAATAAAATTCATTGATTATGCACCTCCACCCTTTAAATTAAAATAGTAATTTATTTTTTAAATTAAATTTTTATAAAAATGATTTACAGAACATTGTTCTTTACCTAAAATCGAACGTAAAGTCCCGACTTCTAAAGTTGGCTTTAGCCCTTTGTTCAATCAGGCGTAATCTTAAATATTAATTTTTTATTAGTAAACTTGATATTTAAATCATCGATAATACCATATATTTAATGGATCAGTATTTGTTATTAAATATCTTGAAATTATTGAATTTTATTAAATTTTTGTAAATAATTTAAAAAAAATGCCGATACAAGAAAGTGCACTTATAGAAAGCAAATTAAGTGGTCGCTAAAAACTCTTTAGCAAAAACTAAAGGAGCAAATTAAATGAAATTTAAAAGTTTTCAAGATTATCTAAAAACAGGTGTTTGCCCTCAAAAAATCAAAGAGATAGAAGTTCAAATGGAATTGGAATATCGGGCGCTTAAGTCTTTTCAAAATGGACTAGCTCAAGCACTGAACAATTACATGCAACAACAAAAATTAGGTTTTAATGAACTTGTGATAAAGCTTGATATCAGCCCAGAAAAGCTTTCAAAAATTCTTAAAGGTGAGTGTAATTTATCTTTAGAAAACATTGTTCGAATTGCTGCTTTGATTAAAAGAAAACCTACATTTAGCCTTGATTTTGATAAAGATTTTTTAAATTTATAGTTATTAATAATTAATCTGTTACAGTAATAGTTAGTTTGCCAGTTTCGCCAGCTTTTCCTACAGGAGCATCATTATAAAAAGGGAAAAAGTTTACTTTCAACTTTTCGTCTCTTGAATTGATTTCAGGGGGAGTAAAATAGCTATACATGTCCCAAAATGCTCCACCGGTATGGATATATAAAAGAGTTAATTGATAGTCTTTCCATTTATAATAACTTTTGCAGTTATTAATAAACGTCTTATCTTCTTTAAGTTCAAAATTGTTTGTTCCCACTCCAATCCATGTTAAGTTATCTTGATAAAGTAACCCAGAATAATCATTGTTACTAGTTGAATATGTGTAGTTTGATTTTGAAGGAATTACTTTACTCACAACGTTAAGAGGAACATCTTTATAAGTTATAAAATTTTTAATTTTGCCGGCTCTAAATATAATATCATGGTTTGATTGATTTAAAACCGTTATTTCTGCGCCATAGAGGTATGCAAAAGAATTTTGTTGAATAAAAAGCAAAATTATAGATAAAGTAAATAATATTTTTCTATTTTTCATGGTATTTCCTGTAAAATAAGCTAATAATAATATGATTAGCTCGGTGAAATTATTAATTAATTTTTATTATTTGTCAACGACTTATTTTAATTATTGTTAAATAATTCTTATTTTTAAGAATAAATTTATTTTTTAATAAAAATTACTAAAAAAAACAAAAAATATAAAAAATACATGTATAATATTGTTATAATTAGGTATTATTGAGTCCTTCTTTTTTGATTTTGCTGAGGATTCCTGGATTCTTTAGTTTCATAATTCTTGCAATACGAATGTTTTTTAATACTCCATTGTTACCTAAAATACCAATCTCTTCGTCTGGATTACAAAGACTTAGTAAATTTTGAAGGGCAAAAAGTTGTGCAATATTTGATATATTTCCGTCTACTTGGGCGCGTGAAATTTTTATAAAACCTATATCTGAAATATGTTTTTTAATTTTAATTTCGTCGCCTTCTTGTAATATTTTCTTGGTGACTGTGTCTTGTAAATAAGGGCACCCTAGCTCTTTTAGTTCATAAATTGCACTAATGTGCCACCATTCGTCTGAGGGGTGCCATTTGCCATCTGGTTGGATCCAACCACTAATAGTATGAACAAATTTAGGAAATTTCATTTTTTTTACCTAAACTAAATTAAAAATATGATGTGAACCCAATCACATCATATTGTTTGCTATTGATTTTATTGAACTAAATAAAGAGATCAACTATTTAGAGGTAGGATAATTGCAGAACGTGAGCCGTCTTCTCGAGCTACAAGTAAGAATATAACCGCAGTTTTGGCTTTTTTAGATTTTTCAAGCGCATCTTCGACTTGTTGTTTGGTGTTTACGTCTTCCCTATTCACCTGTAAAATAACATCCCCTTCTTGTAACCCAGCTCTATCAGCCAAACTCCCTGCTTGAACCCCTTTTATGGAAACGCCCTTTCCAGAAGTAGATGGCTTGTTGGAGAGATAAAGTCCATAGCTCAAAGACGGTGATTTTGAAGTTTTGGAGTTATCTTCATTTGGCTCAGAATTATTGGAGTTTTTAGAAGGCATTTCTGATACAGTTGCACTCAATTCGGTATTTTTTCCGTTTCTTAAAATTCCAATTTTAATTTTTTTGCCTGGTTTTAAAAATATAATTTGTCTTTGAATATCTATGCTAGATTTTATGGGTTTATTATTTATACTTTGAATAATATCATATGGTTGCAATCCTGCTTGCGCTGCGGGACTTTTAGGAACAACTCTCATGACAAGAACCCCTTCAGTATTGGGGTCGATTTTCATTTCTTTCATGGCTGCAGCACCAAATTTATTTAAGTCATACATTTCTACACCTAAATAAACTTGAGTGAGTTTTCCATTGTTAATAATAGAATCAGCAACCAATCGAATTGTATTAGAAGGAATCGCAAACCCAATTCCAACGCTGGTGCCATTTTTTGAGTATATTGCAGTATTCATTCCAATGACTTGTCCGTCTAAACTGACAAGTGGCCCGCCAGAATTGCCTGGGTTAATTGCCGCATCTGTTTGAATAAAACTATTTGTACCTGTAATTCCAAGGGTATCACTTGATCTTTGGACTGCACTGACGACGCCCATTGTCAGAGTTTGTGGCAATTCAAATGGAGCACCTAGGGCAATAACCCAGTCTCCAACCTCAACTTCATTAGAGTCGGCTAAGCTCACTTGTTTAAGCTCATTAGAGGGTTTAAAATCTTCGACTTTTAAAACAGAAATATCAACGTTTTTTGCAGTACCTAAGACTTTAGCTTTGTATTTTTTATTGTCATAAGTTGTAACAGTTATTTTATCGGCACCTTCAATAACATGATTATTTGTAATAATATAACCATTCTTTAAATCTACAATAAATCCTGAGCCGCCATCGGTTTCAATTGATTGCTTTTTGTCTCTTTGATTACCAGGACCTCGAAATTGTGGTGGCATAAATGGAAAAAAGAAATCATCAGGAAAGGGAAATTCGTTTGCACGAACTTGTACTTTTTTTTCTGCAATAATAAATACCAAAGCAGGACGACTTTCTTTTGCAATATTAGAAAACACTTTTTTAAATGATTTTAAAAATAGAGTATCATTACCTGGTGCGACATTGGTCGCTTGGGGTAAAGAATATGCATTTGCAGATGCCTGTGCGATAAAATGTTGTTTTATATTTGTAATTTTTTCAGGTGCAAAAATTACAATAGATGCGCTTGCAACTCCAAGTAATGCTGCAACAGAAAAACTTGCAACAATTAAGTTTTTTGCTCTTGCTTTCAGGAAATGAACGACCTTTGATGAAGAATGGTTCGACAAACTCACATTAACCTCCTAGTATTATAATACTTAATTCCCGCTTCCCTGATGTTTTGAGGGAATAAAATGGTTCTTAAAATTTATAGCAGATCATTTTTAGAGAAGTCGATAGCAAGTTATTTTTAATTTATCAAAAAATAATTAATTTTAGAAATAATTTCAGAGAATTAAAAAACTTTATCACTTATATAGAAATATATATAAGTGAGTAGGTTGTATTTTTTTTGTACAAAATTAGAGCTTAAAATTATAAAGTCTTAATATTTATAAACCCCTTGTCCTACTTTTTTGCCAAAATGGCCTGCGTCAACGTATTTTTTTAGTAATGGACAGGGGCGATATTTGCTGTCCCCTAGTCCTTCGTGCAGGACTTTCATAATGGCATAGCAGGTATCGAGCCCAATAAAATCAGCTAAAGTGAGTGGTCCCATGGGCTGGTTTGTTCCTAGCTTCATGCCCGTATCAATGTCTTCGGCGTTTGCAATACCTTCCATCAAAGTATAAAACGCTTCATTAATCATAGGCATTAGTATTCTATTAATTATAAATCCTGGATAGTCTTGCGAGCAAACAGTTGTTTTACCCATTTTTTCTGAAATTTGTTTAGTTATCTGATATGTGTCTTCAGAAGTTGCGTGGCCTCTAATAATTTCTACTAAGCTCATAATTGGCACAGGATTCATAAAATGCATGCCAATAAATTTATTTGTTCTTGACGTCGCTGAGGCAAGACGAGTTATAGCTAAACTGCTTGTGTTGCTGGCAAATATAGTGTTTGGAGAGACAATTTTATCGAGTTCTTTAAAGATTTCTTTTTTTAATGTTTCGTTTTCATTAACGGCTTCAATAACAAAATCGACTTTTGCTAAATCACTAAGCTGCGAGGTTTTTTTGATTCGAGCAAGAATTGCAGGTGGATGTTCTTCTATTTTGCCCTTTTCAAAAAGTTTTGTTAAACTTTTTTCTATGGTTAAAAGCCCTTTGTGTAAACTTTCTGGGTAAGAATCACAAAGCAAAACCTGATAACCGGCCTGGGCTGCAATTTGGGCAATACCGCTTCCCATTTGTCCTGCTCCAATGACAGCAATTACTTTAATAGCTGAGATCATAAATTAACTTCTCCTCACTAATTTAAAAATTATATAATCGATCCCTTACAATTTACTTAGAAAACTCTATTTTCTTTTGGGCGTCAACTGTTGTCTTAAAATAAAAAATGTTCTGGAGTTATTGTATAAGTTGTGCTCAAATTGTAAGTGTTATGTGACTGTAAGTAAAAAATACTTTTAAAATGCTGTAGGATTTTTTATGACAATTGCTTTTCAACCTCCATTGCCCGCCCCTTACCCTAACCTGACTGAATCAGAAATGCTGAAACGTATTTCTGATGTTCGAAGGTATTTTGGTAAAAAACTTGTTATTTTAGCACATCATTATCAACGACCAGAAATTGTAGAACTTAGCGATATTCGAGGCGACTCCTTGCAACTTGCTCAATATGCTGCAAGGCAATCTGAAGCAAACTTTATTGTGTTTTGTGGTGTGCATTTTATGGCTGAGGGTGCTGATATTTTAAAAACAGGACAACAAATTGTTGTGTTACCCGATTTAGGGGCTGGCTGTGATATGGCCGATATGGCTGATGTTGACGATGTTGTTGAGGCTTGGGAGCAGCTTGTTGAAACTGTTGGTCATGAAAGCATAATGCCTGTTACGTATATCAATTCGAGCGCTGCATTAAAGGCATTTGTTGCGCAAAAAGGCGGTGTGGTTTGTACAAGTTCTAATGCACCAAAAATAGTAGAATGGGCATTGCGTGAGCGAAAAATTTTATTTTTTTATCCCGATCAACATTTGGGTCGTAATACGGCAAAGAAATTGGGCATTCCAATGGAACAAATGAGTTTATGGAATCCGAAAAAGGCTTACGGTGGTTTAGATAAAAATAAAATTAAAGATACAACTATTATGTTGTGGCAAGGTTGTTGCCCTGTGCATATGATGTTTACTATAAAACAAATAGATCAAATTCGTGCGAAAGATCCTGAGTTTAAAATTATTTCTCATCCCGAATGTGCTATGGAAGTTGTCGACAAATCAGATTTTTCTGGTTCTACTGATTTTATTGTAAAAACAATTGCAGCAAGCCCTTCTGGTAGCAAATGGGCTGTGGGAACAGAGCTTAATTTGGTTAATCGTATTGCTAAAGAAAACGCGGATAAAACGGTTGTGAGTCTTAATCCTTTTATGTGTTTATGCGGCACCATTAATCGCATCGATTTGCCACATTTAACTTGGGCGTTGGAGCAAATAAGATTGGGTACACCACAAAATGTTATTGCTGTTTCAGAGCCACAACGTTCACTTGCAAAACAAACCTTGGTTCGTATGTTAAATATGAGCCATACTGTTTTAAACTCAAATTAATTAAAAAAGGTGATAATTTGTCCGAAGAAAGTGTGCAAAAAAGTACTTTTACTCAACAGCCTTCTGTTTCTATTAAAGAAATGGGATTGGAAGAAATTATTCAATTGGCTAATAAAATTGGATTAGAATATGTTGAAAAAAGAAAAGAAGCCGAGAAACTAGAATTACTGAGAACATCGGTACGTTCTAAAATAATGAATAGAATTGAATTAAGTACTGAAAAAATACCTGAAGCGCGGTTAAAGCGTTTAGCTGAAGCTGATCCAGAATACATTAGTATGCTAGAAAAAATAGTTGCGGCACGTGCAGAAACCGAAAAACTCAGAATTCGTTACGAAAGCTATAAAAGTCTTTTTGATGCTAGACGGACAATGATTAGTTACAAAAAAATTGAGTTGAAAACATTATAGGTTCATTGCGTGGATAAATATATTGAGCAACATAAAAAAAGATTATCTTTTATGCCATGGCTTTATTTTTCATTAAAAGATAAACATAAAATTTGGGCAGAACCATGGCAACAAGAAATTCAAGCACAACTGCAAGAGTTAGAAACAGTGAAAATAGGTAAAAACTGTTTTATTTCTCCTGAAGCAAATATTTTTGCTGAGCCAGGTAGGCAAATTACGATTGGAGATAATGTGACTATAGCTTCGCATGTTTTTTTGCATGGTCCAATTACTATCGAAAATGGCGTGAGCATTAACACTGGAGTTGTGATTGATGGAGGCGCAAAAGGCGTTTTTATAGGACAAAATTCTAGAATTGCTTCGGGTGTAAAAATTTATGCTTTTAATCATGGAATGAAGGCTGATTTTTTAATAAAAGAGCAGGCTGTAACATCTTATGGTGTTTATATAGGTAAAGATGTTTGGCTTGGAGCTAATGCATGTATAACAGATAATGTAACAATAGGTAACCATGTTGTGGTTGGAATGGGAGCTGTTGTTACTAACAGTGTTGCAGAATGGTTAATTGTTGGTGGTGTGCCAGCCAAAGAAATTGGATGTAGAAAAAATTAATTAACTATACAATATTTTCAAATCCAACAATAAATGCCCCCCAAACACCAATTAAAACATGAGAGACACTTACCGATATTAATGAATTTTGTTTTGCGTATAACCAACCCCAAAATATACCAGGAATAAATGCAGAAAGTGCAAATCCTAAACTAATATGCGAATGGCCACCTGCAAAAAGAATATTAGACATAATAATTGATGACCACATTGTCTTTTTTTTGGGCCCAGATAAAAACTTTTGTAGCGCAGATTGAATTCCGCTTCTTACAATTAATTCTTGAATTGGTACAAATATAATATAGCCAAATAAAGCTGCAAAATATACTTTTAAACTGATATCTTCTGGTGTTTTAAATATTGACATAGGATCAAATAATGGCAAATGATTATATTTTGGTACAAAACTAATAATACATAACTTAATTGTCATAATTGCAATCAAAAAAGGGATGGTTAATAATATAGCTTGTATTACAGATTTTCTCCAGTTAATTAATGTAATTCCAAATTCTTTTAGAGGATAACCACTTTTCATCATCATAGAAATTATAAAATAACAAAACATTAATAATACAACTATTGTGACTAGGGTTGAATTTGAAGTGTGTTTTTTTATTACTTGGAGTAATTCAAGAGTAAATGCATACAACGCTGTAATTGCAATAATGTTAACGGCAAAATTACCAATTGCAAGTTTTTCTTTTAGCACATCAACTGTCACTTCATTTGTATAGCGAAGCCGTCGAGAGATTTTTTCGCCAAAATATGAGGTTAGTAAGGCATAAATTTCTAAATAATTGGGGTCTTGTTTTATTTGTTCAAGGTCAAAGCTTAAAACCGTCACGCTATCTAAGGCACGCGCACTTGCCGAGCGAGCGATATTTTCAAATAATGCCATTTCTCCTACAGTTTCGCCCTTAGATAATGTGGTTAAACAATAAAATTTATTGCCATTTTTCTTTAAAATTTCGACATTACCATTAATAATTACAAAAAAATTTTGATCAACATTGCCTTCGTTAATAAAAATTTCTCCCGGATTTAACTCAATTTTGCGAGAAACTTTAATTAAATTAGATAATTGTTCATCATTGAATTTGCTAAAGAGAGATATATTTTTTAATGATTCTTCGATAGCTGATTCACTCATGCCTGGTCCTGTATTTTTGAATTGCGCAAAATTTTTCGGCATTTCTTTAATTTATATTAGATGATTTATTTTTTTTGCTAAAAATGCTAGCAAGTTTAATCTGGCCGATGTGAGTTTAATGTTTTGTAAATGCATTGTATTTATTTGTTTAAGAGATGATAATTTTATTTAATTAAAGGGCAAATTGGGTTATGAAAAACAAAATTCCTTGTTCCATGCAGCAGCTAAATTTGGTAAAACTTAAAAGAGTACTTTTATCTGTATCAAATAAAGACAATCTTTTTGAATTATGCTCGTACCTTACCGAGAAAGGTTGCGAGTTGGTTGCCACGTCTTCTACATTGCAGTCAGTAAGAAAAATGGGATTTGCTTGTTCTAGCGTTTCTGATGTTACTCATTTTCCTGAAATTTTAGGGGGCAGGGTGAAAACACTACATCCGAGCATTTTTGGAGGAATCTTAGCAAGGCAGGATAATCAATCTGATTGCTTAGAATTACAGCAGCATAATATTCAAATGTTCGATCTTGTTGTGTGTAATCTGTATCCTGTGCAACAGGTTCTCGAAAACAACGCAAGCAACGAAGAAATTATTGAATCTATTGATATAGGTGGTGTGAGTTTACTAAGGGCTGCGGCAAAAAATTATGAATCCGTATCTGTGTTATGTGATACTGCTGACTATAAGATTTTTATAGAATTATCAAAACAACACAATGGCTCTGTTCCGTTATTGCTAAGAAAACAGCTTGCCGTAAAAGTTTTTAGCGAAACATCGGCCTATGATTATGCAATTTTCTCATACTTAGAAAAGCAACTGGTATCACAAGACAATGTTCTTAAAAATTACGATGGACCCATTCAATTAAAAAATGCGCAAAATTTAAAAAATTTGCCTGAGTCTTTTAACTTATCTTTTACCAAGCACAAAGATTTAAGATATGGAGAAAATCCTCATCAAAATGCCGCTTTGTACAAAATTAATCAGTGTAAAAACCAAAATTCGTTGACAATGACAAACATGAATTGTTTTCATGGGAAAGAGCTTAGTTATAACAATGTGTTAGATATTGAGCATGCAATCAAGTTGAGTGTCGATCTTTCTAATAAATTTACGGCGGTCATTTTAAAACACAATACCCCTTGTGGTGTTGGGGTATCGAGCGAATCGTTGCACGAAGCTTATAAGCGCGCCTTTGAATTTGATCCAGTGAGTCCCTTTGGGGGAATTGTCTGTTTTAATAGCTCTGTTACCTATGAGTGTGCAGTAGAATTAGCAGAAATATTTTTGGAGGTGATCATTGCGCCACATTTTGATGATGCATCGTTAGAAGTTTTAAGAAAAAAGAAAAATTTACGACTCGTAACTTTTAATCCGCAACAGGCACTCACAAACTCAATGCAGATTACCCATGTTCAAGGAGCAATTCTGCTGCAATCTTCTAATAATTTAGTTTTTGATTCTAGAAAATTACATTTTGCTACTAAAATAAAACCCAATAACTTTGCATTGCAGGCGTTTCAGCTCGGTATGTCTGTGGTGAAACATGTTCGTTCAAACGCTATTGTGGTGGCCAATAGGTTTCAGACTTTAGCAATAGCTGGTGGGTTTACAAACCGGGTTGATGCTGTGGCTTACTGTTTAAGTAAAGTGAATCAGGTTTCTGATGAGGTGATTTTAGCAAGTGATGCATTTTTTCCATTTTCGGATAGCATTGAACTCATTAAAAATAGCGGTATACGATTTGTTATTCAACCGGGAGGTAGTATTCAAGATGCAAACGTTATAAAAGCTTGTGATGATTATGAAATTTCTATGGCTTTTACAAATATTCGTCATTTTAAACATTAAAACACTTCTCAAAATAGTCAAAATTTAATTAAGTAGAGTACAATTTTAAAAAAATATTGTAACATTTAAAAACAAGTTAATTTAATTTCCTGATAAAAATTAAAAAATATTTTTTGAGGAATATCATGATAAAGCGTTCAATATTAGTTATTGTATTAGGCATACAGTTTAGTAATGTAGCGTTTTCTGAATCAATAAGTGTTGCTTGGACTGATTGGTGCCCTTGGAATTGCGATCAAGACGTCAATTTGGGGTTTACAAGTCAATTGGTTGAAAATGTGTTTGCGATGTCTAGAATTACCGTACAATTTCAAAAATATTCTTGGTCTGTTGCTATTAACGAAGTTCGTGAAGGTCGTATAAATGCTTTGTTATCTCCGGCAAAACAAGAAGCTGAGGGTTTAATTTATTCTAAAAATCATGTTGCTTATCAGCAAATGTGTTTTTATGTAAAAAAAGATTTTAATTGGATATATCAAGGTATAAAAAGTCTTGATCAAATAAAGCTAGGTATTATGAGAAATAGCAACTATCCTGGTCTTATGGATTATATCCAAAAGAATTTAAACGTGTCAGATAAAATTTTTCAATTAAGTTCTTCTGATGTATTAGGAACTGGATTTGATTATCTTATAAATAAAAAATACGATTCTTTCTTAATTGATAGTGTTACTGCCGAGTATTATTTAAAAAATAATAAAAAAACAAACATTTTTAAAAGAGTTGATTGTTTACCAAAAGAAAACTTGTACATAGCATTTTCCCCAAAAAATATGAAAAAAAGCATGAGATTATCAGAAAATTTTGATTTAAATTTTGAAAAATATATAAAAACCAAGTCATTTAGTAATTTATTATATAAATATAATTTAAACAATTTTTATGTACTAAATAAAAATTGATTTGGAAAGTTTTTATGCTAAAAAAAAAATAAAAAATAATAGCCTTACTTTAAAAATATTATTTATGCGTCCTCATATGAGAGTGATGGTTCTGCTAATAAGTTTGATTGCCACTTTATTCTCATTAATTATTCCTTATTATCAGAAAGAATTTTTAGATACACTTTTGCAACACAAGAACATTAATGAATTGTATATACTATTATTATTAATGTTTCTTTATGCTATTATGTCTCAATTTTTTTATTTTTTAGCAAAAATTTTAAGTAGTAATGAAGGTAGTGTAGTTCAAGATTTTTTGTCTGGAATTACGTATTCAAAAACCTTAAGAATTAAAAACGAAAATACAAAAAAAATAACAGTTGGACATGCATTATCTGTATATGCAACAGATGTTAATACAGCATCCTCATTGATTGATGATATATTTCCAAATTTTATTGCATATTTTCTTCCATTGTTATTGGCTCCCTTTGCAATTATATATATAACAAATATTGATCCAATTACAATTATATATTTTACATTTGTAGTATTGTTTTTAAATTTTTTAATAGCAATTAGACAGAGTAAAATTTTTATTAAAAGTAAAATTTTATCAGCAATACGAATAGGAAATGTTAATGAATGGTTAATAAATATTAGAGCAATTAGAGTTTTAGGAAATACTGATTGGATGGAAAATAAAATAAAATATGCGCGAATTCAGGAAACTAAAAATAGACTATTGATGGTTACCAATGGTACGACAATGAGTTCTATAGGTAATGTGACGCCATATATAATAAATATTTTTGCATTATATTTACTATATAAAATTTATGGAGATAAAGTTACTTCTGGTCAGATATTTAGCTTATTGTGGATTTTTGGGGTATTGCTTACAAGACCAATACGAATGATACCACTAATGTTTGTAACTTTTTTTGATTGTTATACTTCAATTAAAAGAGTAGAAAATTATTGGAATCAAGATTTAGAAGAAAAATTTATTGAAAACAATGATCAAGTAAATAACGGATTAATTAAAATAAGAGGATTAACTTATGAAAATGAAGGAAAAATTTTACTTAATAATATTAATATTGATATAAAAGATAAAGAATTTATTGCTATAGTTGGTGAGCTTGGTTCAGGAAAAACTTTGTTTCTAAAAGCTCTACTAAATATAATTAACTCTAGTTTTAAAATTTATGAAATTGGTAATAAATCAGTTAATATGCTACCATTAAGTACTTTGCGATCTTATTTTAGTTACGTTCCGCAAGAATATTTTATTATAAATTCAAATATTAGAAATAATGTTGCATTTGAATATGATTTTTATAAAGAAATAGATGATGAAATAATAAATTCTTTAGAGTTGGCGCAATTTTACATGAATAAAGAAAATGTCTCTAATGGATTAGATACAGAAATTGGCGAAAGAGGAGTGAGTTTATCTGGTGGACAAAAACAAAGAATTGCAATTGCAAGAGCAAGTTTTTCAAACAGGCCAATTATTTTATTAGATGATTGTTTAAGTGCTGTGGATATAAATACAGAATATAAAATTAATAAAACTTTATTAAATGGGTTCTGGAAAAATAAAACAAGAATTTTAGTAACTCATAGATTATCAGTGATTCAAAAATGCGATAAAATAGTTTTTTTTAAAGATGGAAAAATTATTGATATAGGTAATTATGAAGAATTAATGAAAAAATCGCTTGAATTTAAAGAATTTGTTGTCATTAATTCAATTAAGGATTAAGTTATGAACATTGAAAATGAAACAAATGAAGATCGAATATTTGAAGGTAAATACTCAAAATCAGTGTACAAAACAATTTATGATTCAATGGGTAGCCATAAATTATCATTTATAATATTTATATTAATTGGTTTTATTGGAAGAGGTTTTCTTTTATTTAATGCAAATATTATAGGATTATGGGTAGATAATGTATGTTATCAATCTAATATATGTAAAAATAAAAGCAATTTTTTTTCTGAATACACTAGCACAGAATTTATTTATTTATTATTAACGGTTTCATTGGTTGGTTTTATATTTATTTTAATTTTTAGAATAGGTCTTGCAAGACTTGGTACGCATTTTGTTTCAAATTTGTATGATAAAACAACATATAATGTGTCAAGATTTCCAATATCTTTTTTTGATAAAAATCCATTAGGAAGAATTATAACAAGATTTAGTAGTGATTATGCAGCAATATTAAGAATGTCTGGAGGTCCATTAACGGAGTTACTTTCAACATTATTTGATATATTTTTATTTATTGTATTAATTTTAATTTCTAGTATGAATTTTTTACCAATTGTTGTAATATGCATTTTGTTAAATTATTTTATTTATAATGTAAATAAAATTAAAATAAGAAACGAAAGAAGAGTTGTTAGCTTAACGAGAGGACCTGCTCTAGCTCATTTTGCAGAAACAGCGCAGGGCGCCAAAATTATAAGAGTGTATGGTAAAGACAACTCTTTTAAAAGAAGATTTATTTCAAAGTTTAATACTTATATAAAACAGAGAAATAAAACAAATTTTTATGTAAATTTGTTTTCATTACAGCTTTCTATTTTAAATATAGTCATTCTTTTATTAACAGGTTTATTTGGGATGTGGTTGGTAAATCATGGTAAATTGAGTATTGGTTCGTTGGGAGTTGCTTTTACATTTATTTCTATGATTTCTATAACAATTCAGATTTTTTTTGAATGGGTTGCTGTCATGGAAGAAGCATTAACTGGAATAGAAAGAATGGATGATTATTTAAATTCAGAGCTTGAAAAAGGTGCATTAATAAATTATAATTATTCAAATAAATTACAAAAAATTGAGAATGGTAATATTGAAGTAAAGAATTTGAGTATAAGATACAATCAAAAATCTTCTCTTGTATTAGATAATGTTTCTTTTAATATTTTAAATGGAGAAAAAATAGGAATTATTGGTAAAACAGGGAGTGGAAAAACAAGCTTGATAAATGCATTTTATTATATTTATCCCTTTGAAAAAGGAGTGATTAAAATTAATGGTTATGAGCCTGATATTGGACAAAATAAAAACAAAGATTCAAAGTATGTTCAATTAGATATGTTTCGTAACTCGTTATCGTTAATTTCTCAGTACCCTTATATTTTTTCTGGTACTTTAAGAGAAAACTTGTGTTTTAATAATATTATACCTGATCATGATATTTTGGATATTTTAGCACTTGTTGGATTAAAGAAATTTCTTTTAATAGGAAAAAAGTGTTTAGATCTCGAATTAAAAGAAATGGGCATTGATCTTTCACTAGGGGAAAAGCAGCTTATTTGCATGGCAAGATGTTTGCTACAAAATAATCAAATTGTTATTATGGATGAAGCAACAAGCTCTATTGATCCCTATTCTGAAAATATTCTTGTTAATGCAACAAAAAATTTGTTACGTGATAAAACACAAATAATAGTGGCACACAGGTTATCAACTATAGAAGATTGCGATCGTGTGATTTGGCTTGATTCTGGTAAACTGGTCATGCAAGGGGAAGCTATTTCAGTTATAAATGCATTTAGAAATCATCAACAAGGTTAAGTTTGTAGAGGAGTAAAAATGAGTTCAGAAAAATGGATAATAGGAACAGGTTTTTCTCGTGGAATTGGGTATGAGTTAGCAAAAATCATTAAAGATAACAATTATAAAATAATTCATTTGGGAAGAGGACAGAGTGGATATGAAGATATTTTTTTGTGGTGGGATTTAATAAATCCAATATCAGATAGTCCAATTTTAGAATTATCTAAAACCTTATACGGAAAGCAAATAGTTGGTTTTATTTATTGTGCCGGTGTTATGCCAATTTTGGGAGTGAGTGAAACCAACCGGATGGAAAAGCATTTGTTTTGGCAATCACAATCTGAAGCTATGAGAGTCAATTATTTTTCTTGTGCTGAAATAGTTGAAGATATTTTGCCGTTTATCATGATTCAAAATGATACAAGCTCAAATATTATTCCTTTTGTTGCACACCTTTCTTCTTTAGCAGCAGTGGATCCTTTTCCTGGATTAGATTTATATGGTGCAACCAAAGCGTCTTGTTTAATGTATTTTCATTGGTTATCAAAAAGATTTGCTATGGATGAGTTAACATGTTTATCAATTCATCCAGGCACTGTAAATACTGATATGGTAAACAGCGTTATACAAAACGCGCAACATGATTTAGAAGTTGTTAAAATTTTTAAATCAATGGCGGAAAAGAAACAGTTCATTTCTGCACAAGAATCAGCTAAAAAAATTTATGACTTTATATTTTCAAGCACTAGTATACGTAATAACGCTCATGGTAGTTTATATTTAGCTGATACAAATGAAATATACAAAAAATAAAATAAATTTTTATTTTTTTTGAAAAATCACTGATCTTATTAAATAAATATTTTTGATATCTAATAGACTTATCTAAAAAAAATTAGTTTAATATTTTTGTTTAATTACTTTATAATAATGATAATTTATCGGTGATATTATTTATGATAAATAAAAAAAAACTATATAATTATCTCAACCTCTTTACTGCCACATTATTTTTATCATGTTCAAATACAGATGATGAAAATATTGATGTAGTTAAAGATAAAATTTACATATTAGAAACTGGATTAACTGATAATGAATTGGATAGTTATGGTAAAAAGGTTGTGTATAGGTTTAAATCTATTAATAATTTAGTAGCCTTAAATAATAATAGTCAGTTAAAAAACAATTATGTTAATAGTAGTTTATATAAAATAATTGAAGAAAATGCTAAAGTTAGAATAGATTATAATTTTAATAAATTTTTAAGTAATAAAAAATATAATGAAATTTTTATTCGTACTTATAGTGAGGCAAATTTTGATAAGGCTTTAGATCGTATAAATTCAGCAAATATTAGTTTACAAAAAGTTAATGTTGCAATAGTGGATTCGGGAGTTGTTCCAGTTACAAGAGCAATTAAGGCAAAGTTAAAGTTTAGTATAAATTTAACAAATGATAGCTCTGATCCTTTTAAAATAATATCTTCTCATGCTACATACTTAGCATCAATATTTGCAGGTATTGATGAATATTTTAGTATCAAAAATGTTTATGCTAAAAATGCTGAGCTGTATTCTTACAGAGTTAATGTTACGAGAGATAGTAGTCAAACAGAAAAAAAATATGGCTCGTTACAATTAGCTGTAGCAATCGACGAGGCTGTTTTTCATAATGCTAAAATTGTAAATTTAAGTTTATCATATTTAAGTAAACCTTATGATAGTTCAATATTTATAGAAAAAATTTTAATTTCTAACGCTGCAAAAAAAGGTATAGTCTTTGTAGTTCCTGCAGGAAATGAAAATATGAACATAGATACACAAGAAGTTTATCCAAGTCGTTACGATTTAAATAACGTGGTTACAGTTTCTTCGCATAACAATCAGCTTGTTAGGGCTTATAATTCTAATTATGGATTAAATGTCGATTTGTCTGCTCAAGGAATTAGCTTACATTTAACAAATAATAAGGGAAATTTAGATTTTGTCAGTGGTACGAGTTTTTCTGTTGCAGTGGTTGCTGCTGCAATGTCTTTATATTATGGAGCATTTCCTGCAGCATCTTTAAATACAATGCTTGATCATTTATTTATGAGTGCTAATGATTATAATAATACAAATGAAAACGAAATAATTTCAAAATATGGTAGATTAGATGTTGATAGATTTATTAAGTTAGGAATGGTGAACGATTAAATATTTAAACAAATTTTAATTTAACTTAACAAGATGATAATCTTTTTTACCTTTTCGCAAAACTATCGCGTTTTGTTCTGTATGAAAATCTTCTTCTTTGATTTTATAATTAAAGTCATTCAGTTTATTACCGTTAAATGTGAGTCCATTTCCTTGAATTAATTTTCTTGCTTCGCCTCGACTCGTTGATAATTCACATTTGATTAAAAGTGAAAGAATATCGACGCCTTCTTGCAAATCATGTTTTGTTAAAATTGTTGAAGGAGCGTGTGAGAGATCTCCTGTTTGTCCAGAAAACAATGTTTTTGCTGCTTCAAGAGCTTTAATGGCCTCATGTTCACCATGAACGATTTTAGTAATTTCAAATGCCATTAGTTCTTTAATCGCATTTATCTGTGAATTTTTAAGAATTTCTTCAATTTCTTCTTGCGTTTTTAAAGTAAAAACATAAAACATTTTTTGAACATCAGCGTCATGAACGTTTCTAAAAAATTGAAAAAAGTCGTAAGAAGAGGTCATTTTAGGATCAAGCCAAACGGCATTTCCTGCGGTTTTACCAAATTTTTTACCATCACTGCCAACCAAAAGTGGTGTTGTGAGTGCAAATGCTTTGCCTCCCTGAACCCTTCGGATCAGATCGGCGCCAGATAAAATATTAGACCATTGGTCATCGCCACCAAACTGTAAAATACAATTGTATTTTTGATATAAATGTAAAAAATCATAAGATTGTAATAATTGATAGCCAAGTTCCATGAAGGTGAGTCCGCCTTCTTGAAATCGAGTTTTATTCACTTCGGCAGAAAGAAGACGCGCAACAGTAAAGTGAACACCTACATTACGGGAAAAATCTATCCAGCTCATGCCTCCTATCCAATCGATATTATTTACAAAAATTGGAGGGTTGGGGCTTTCATGATTAAAGTAGCGGTTTACTAAGTTTTTAAAATTTTCGATGTATTGAGAGATTTGTTCTTTGGTATTCATTGGGCGCATTTCGCTTCGACCTGTAGGGTCTCCAATGAGTCCTGTTGCACCTCCAAATAAAACAATGGGTTGCAAACCTTCATCTTGCGCGCGGCGCAACATCATTAATGCAGACAAGTTGCCAACATGAAGACTCGCTGCTGTGGGGTCAAAGCCGCAGTAAACTGCATACCTTTCTCCTTTTGCATTTTTATTTCCTTTTAAAAAAAGTTGTTCTAATTCTTCTTCATGGCTAATTTGAGCAATGAGCCCTCGATCGCGTAGCGTTTTAATTAGAGAACTTTTTACGGTCATGTTTTGCCCTTTCGTACTGGAAAGAATCCTAATGGAGTCCACGATGTCACTTAAACTAAAGAAAATAATTCTTGTCCAGCTATGTTTTTTAAACGTAATTTATTTTATGCCAGCTTTTTCAAATGATTTTTCACCTTCTGATGCATTAAACAGGCCTTCTTCTTCGCTTGCTGCCTCGAGTGGAGCAGGCGCGTCTGCGCCAGGAGATGCGTCTATGATGGATGCAAATCCGGCAATACTTCCCGCATTAAAAAGGCAATATACTCTTTCTGGTGGTATGGCATGGTCTTCAAAAATAGATTCATTTGAAGTTGTTGCCTTTGATTCAACCCTACCACCATTTGCAATGGCGATTCGTGTCAGAGAAACAATTCCAAATGGAACTTCTCGTGACAGAAGCATTAAAGCGGGGTTGGGTTATAAATTACCAAATGTAAACAATTTAAGTTTAGGTTTGTCTTTCGATTATCAGCAACTGAATTTAACCGAATTATGGAAATGGAACGATAACAACTATAGGGTTGGTTTAGGTGCATTTTATCAAATTAATTTAAATTTAGATTCGCCAATTTTTTTAGGGTTAAGTACCAATGGATTATTTGATAAATATAATGCAAAAACTTTTGACTTTGGAGTGTCTGCTTTTTTGATGGATCAGTCTGTCAATTTGAGTTCAGACATATTATTTGACACTGAAAATGGATTGCAAAGTTTTGTTGGTGGTTTAACTCTTATAACAAAAGTGTTTTTAGAGGTTAAAGGGAGTGTTGGTTATAACCCAAAATTTTCACGTTTTTTTTGGGGGTCTGGACTTTTTTTAAAATCCCCCGTTCTTCATGTCTATTATACGCTTGTCAAGAATGATTCCAATGATACAACACTTAAGCAAACGGCGGGCATAGAGTTCGCCCTCTCTCTTTAATTTTGTTTTGTTTGTGCCTTTTGGAGGAATAATGGCAATTACGGATGGTCCCAATTCTCTATTTATTTCAACTCAGTCAAAATCTGCGTCTCGTGTTGGTCATGACATTTTAGCTTATTGCAACCGTTGCAAGATGAATTTAACTCATACTATTGTAACTGTGGAAACTAATAATCAACCTGGACGGGTACAGTGCAATACCTGTAAATCAGAGAAACAATATCGTCCACCAAAATCTGAGGCTTCATTAGCAAAAGGAGGGAAACGAGAAATGGATCGTGATGAAGAACAAGATCTTGATTTAGATGCTGGCGCAAAGCGTTTAACGGGAGAAGAGGGTATTCCAAAAAAGAAAGGTAAATCTAAAGCGAAATCTCGTAAAAAGGATGAAGTTGAAACCAGAGTGCAAAAAAATGCAAGTCAATTGCCTTTGAGTATGCAATCTGGAACCAGTGAAGACATTGCAAACTACGAAGCAAGACTCAGTGCGCAAAAAAATAATATTTCTCAAGCTAAAGAGTACAAAGCTACAGCGCGCTTTAAGCCAGGAGAAATTTTAAATCACAAAGTATTTGGCATTGGTTTTGTTGTTGCTGAAAATGGTTTAAATAAAATTGAAGTTTTGTTTCCTCAGGGAAGAAAATTACTCGCCATTGGATTAGGAACTTAATATTATCCAAAGGTGAAGTTTGACATTCATCTTTGGGTAAAAAAAACTTTAATCCAAATTATTAATAAATACAAAATCTTATACCTCTATATCCAATTTAAAAGATTTTAACAACCTCACTAACATCTTATCAGATTTTGTCTAAAACGCCCGATAAATACCTTGCCAGGTTTGGTATGGCATTTATCCTGTTTAGAAATATGAGCAATCGGAGATAGATAATGGAAAAAGAACTACCTTTTGCGAAATTGCAAAATCCAGAGCAAGTGATTATGCAGCTCCTTTTTCATTTTTCTATATTAATGGAATATCAGCTTCTCGATTTACAATCGAATGTAAGGTCTTTTGTTAACGCTATGTCCAACGCAATTCAAAAAATGGATAGTTTGGTAGTAGAAGAAGGCAGAAGTGCGCAAGAAATCTACGAAAGCTTGTTTAATAAATCATCTGGTACCGAGGCCACAGCCTTAAATCAACGGGCAACTTTTAGAGCCGATGATATTTTTGCCGAGGCTTCTGCACAATTTGATGTGACAAAAGTGCCAATACTTAATAAAAATAAAGATAATAATCAGGAAAGTTCTGAAGGAGCCAATGAGAGCTCAAATGCTTTTGATAAAATTTGGTCTGAAATTTCTAAACGATTTGAAAGTGTTTGTCGACTCGAAGAGCGTTTAAGGCCTCAAGTTTATACTATGATTCAATCTCTAAATTTTGAAGACATTCAGACTCAAAGAATTGAGCATGCGTTGACAGCACAACGTAAATTAAATGAAGGCATGATGAAATTTTTAAAAAAAGGTGTTCAAAATTGTAATTTACAAGAAGTATTAGATTTTTCTAGTCAATTAGTGAAAGAAACAAAGGCATCTTACACAATGGCAGACGAAAGAAGAGTGTTTGAGCAAGTTTTCTACGAAGATAATAAAAAATAAATTAAAATTTAATTAACAATTGTCGTTAACGGGTATAGTGATTATTGGATATTTTTTTGGTCTTGGCGGAACTTTTGGAGGAAGATAAGTAAATATCTTTTTTTTTGTCTCTAAAGATTCGTGATAAAACTTTTGTGCTTCTTGAAAAAATTTTTCAGGATTTTGATTCACAAATTCACTTGCTTGTTTTTTTATATTATCAATTCTTTCTAAAAAAATTTTTTTGATTTTTAAATCACTTTCTAAAAATATTTTTGATAAATTTTCATTACACCATTTTTCCCAATTAGTATTCATAAAATTATCATAAATCTCTTTGTCAGAAAAAAAAGTATAAAAATCTTGAAGAGTAATTTTTTTTAAAAGTTCGCTATCTTTAAAATAATATCTAAAAATAAATTCATGATCAAAAGCAATAATAGATCCATTTTTTGAAATAATATAATTATTAAAGTTTCGATCTGAATTTCCTAATAAATAATCAAAAATCACTAAAGGTGTATTTTTAGATGAATAATCTTGTTTTTTGCTACTGGGAATTGACTCTAAAAATTTTTTGCTTTCAGCATCAATTGCAAAGCCATCTTCAAAATAATATTGTCTAACATAGTAATTACTGGGGTTTTTAATATCAACAAATTTAACAGTGGGGGGGACTAAATTAAGTTTAAAATTTTTACTAAATGCATATGCAGCAAATTCATTGTCTGAAGAAAGTTTATTTTCATTGTGTTCATTTAAGCTTTCAAAGTCAAAATATTTTTCTACATATTTAATTCCAGTTTTGTTGTCTTTATATAAAGTTACTAAATTATTTTTTGTTAAATCTTTTATTTTTTGTCTATCTTTTAGGCTAAAATCTTTTAAATCAGATTCGATTTTTTCAATATCGTGTTTGTTAAAAAGTTCTTGTAAGCTTTGAATTGAAGTGATATTTGCAAAACATAAAATATTGCAATTTCCAAATATTAAAGTTAACAAAAATATTAAATATATTTTTTCTTTAATTGTTTTTATTTTTAACATTTATAAAATTCCTAAAATTATCTTTTTAAAAAAAATTCCTTGCTATTAAAGCAATTTTTTAAAAATAAGTAATATAACTAATTTGTCAATTTTGTTGATAATTATTATATTTTATAAATATATCTATTATTTAAGTTTTTATTGAATTTATTTTGTAAATATTAAATTTTTAAAAACTAATATTTATAATTTATGGATTTTTTTGAATTAATAATAATTTTAATAGCGTTATTATAAAGTTAAGCTGTCGCCTTCTAAAATTATCCCAGGGGAGGCTTTATCAAAATTTAGCGCATGATGAACCATTTTTTCTGCTAATTTATTCGCTTCAATAGGTGCATATTTGCTAAATGAAAAACTATCGCTAATATTAAATTTTTTTGTAATAGCATCTACTTTTTTGAGAAAAAATGCACCAATGGTTTCTGCAATTCTAATGTTTTTTCTTTTACCTAAAAGGATGCTTGGTCTTACAATAATATATGGTAACAAGCTTTTTGTTAAAGATTTTTCAACTTCACATTTTGCAGTTAAATAATAACCTGTAGGGTTAGAAACGCCAATGCTTGAAATAAAAATAAATAAAGTATTTGGAGAATTTTTTTTTATATTTTCTATAAACTTTATTGGATAATCTTTATCAACTTTTATAAAAGCCTCAAAATTTTTTGCCTTTTTTAAAGTTGTTCCAATACAACAAAAAAACATGTCGCAGGGAATTTCACAGCCAATTTTTTTGTACTCATTAAAATTATCAAAATCAAAAATCACTTCGTTTACATTGTCTGTTGTTTTTTCAAGATTTTGATTTCTAACAAGGCATGTTATTTTTAAATCAGGATTTTTGGTTAACAAAGCAAGAACATGACTTCCAAGGAGACCGCTAGCGCCAACCAGTACAACGTTTTTCATGGTTTCTCCAAAATAATACTAAATTAAAATTTAATATTTGGTTTAAAATTCATCTTCGTAACTAATATTATTTTTTAATTTTACCGTGTCTTGGATAATTGTGCCAAGGTTTTCTTCTTGAAATTGTGAAAAGGGAATGACTTTTAAGGGCAAAGAGTTTTTTTCTGCCAATCTAACACATCGAGAATGTAAAACTTTTGCTCCTGCATTCATAATTTCAAAAGCCTCTTGGTAATTGAGTTCAGGCAATAAGCGTGCATTGGAGTAAACTTTTGGATCGCAATCGTATATTCCAAGTACATCTTTAAAAAACTCAACCTTTTCGGCTTCTAAAGAAACAGCTAGCGCAACTGCAGTGGTGTCGGAACCTCCTCTGCCAAGAGTGGTAATTTCTCCTTCGGTGCTCATGCCTTGAAATCCAGCGACAATAATTATTTTACCATTTTCTAAATGAGGTCGTAGTCTATGTGGTTTGACATTAATGATTTTGGCGTTGGAGTGATTATTTGTCGTTATGATGCCTGATTGACTGCCAGTAAAGCTAATTGCTTCTGTTCCTTTAGCAGCCAGTGCCATTGCTAGTAAAGCAATACTGATTCTCTCTCCAACAGAAATTAACATATCCAGTTCGCGACGCGGAGGATTGGGGTTTACCTTATGTGCGAGAGCAATCAGATCGTCTGTTGTGTTTCCCATTGCACTCACAACAACAACGACTTTTTTGTATTGTTGTCTTCTTGTTAAAATAATATTTGCAATAGAAGAAAATGCTTCGGGAGAACTGACAGAAGCTCCGCCAAACTTTAAAACAATACTCCGATTATTAAGACTCATGGATTCCTAACTCGACATAAATAATAACTTACTCACTATTTTTTGAATTTCTTCAACTTCAAAGGGTTTTGTAATGTAATCATCGCATCCTGCATCAAAACCTTTTCTAATATCCTCTTCTGTTTTATTACCTGATATAAATGCTACGGGCAAATTTTTAAGTAGAGGATGCGATTTTAATAATGAGCAAAGTTCATAGCCGTCAACCCAGGGTAATTGAATATCAAGTAGAATTAAATCAAGCTTGGTGTTTTCAATAATTTTTGAAAGTTCCATTGCATCTTTTGCTGTAATGACACGATAATTATCTTTTTCAAAAATTCTTTTAATCGCATTGCGAACAACGGGTTCATCGTCAACAATAAGAATTGTTTTAGACTCTGGTCCTCTTGATATTGCGCGATAAGCCTCTAAGTTAACAACATGTTCGTGAGCCATCGCTTTGCGATTAAGCTCTGCAACTTTTTTTGCAAAAGTTTGATTGCCAAATTTTTTTTTGCGCATAGCATTCAGCCTTTCTGTTGAAATTTTGAATAGAATGCATTGCTGTTAATCGGTGTAACCCTTGATTTGCTTGAATTTGCTAATATATTTCTTACGCATTAAGATACCGACAATTTGACGGTGCTTTTTACCGTAACTAGCATTTTGAATCCAATGCAAACATTTTTGGGAGGAAAAAATGATTGAAGTGAGTGAGCTTGTAAAGCTTTTTGGCGAACGAAAAGTTTTGCATAGTTTAAATTTTTCTGTTGGAACGGGGCGAATATGTGGATTTTTAGGACCTAATGGCTCTGGGAAATCAACCACAATGGATATTTTAGCAGGTTTGCTTGGACCAAGTTCGGGAAGTGCAAAAATTTGCGGCTTTGATGTTGTTACACAAACAAAAGATGTCAAAGCAAATGTAGGTTATTTACCTGACAATCCCCCATTATATAAAGAAATGAGGGTTCATGAATTTGTCGATTATGTTGCAAAGCTTCGTGGCCTTAATTCAAGTGCTCGTAAAAACGATGTTGATTGGGTTATTCATGAATGCGATGTTGCAGATGTGGTAAATAGAGTTATTGGCAATTTGTCTAAAGGATACAGGCAGCGTGTGGCATTGTGTGCCGCACTTGTGCATAAACCCAAGGTTTTAATTTTGGATGAACCGACAGAAGGTCTTGATCCAAATCAAATTTTGCATATTCGTCAATTAATTAAAAAATTAGCAAACGATAGAACAGTGATTTTAAGTTCGCATATTTTATCAGAGGTTCAAGCAACTTGTGATGAAGTTGTAATTATAAACCATGGCCATATTGCAGCTAAAACATCAATTAAAAATGACAAAACTAAACCTTTATATTACTTATATACTTTTGCATCAAAATCCGAAAAAGCATTAAATTGGTTTCAACAAAGAAATTATGTACGTTCAGCAAAACCTCTAGCGCAAAAAAACAATTCTATATTAGTTGAGTTTGGTAGTGAATTTTGGAGCGAAAATAATGGCGAAAATATTGCTAATGTAACAGAACAAATTGTTCAAGAAAATTTTCCTTTAATTGGAATTGAAGAAAAAAAAGAAGGTCTTGAAGAATTGTTTTTTGATGTAATTCGTTCGCAGCCAGGAAATCATCAAATACAAATTTCGTCGCTAGGAGAATTAGTATGAGTGCAACATTATCAATTGCGCAAAGAGACTTTAAAGGATTTTTTGGTACGCCTTTAGGTTGGATAGCTGCATGTATTATATTTTTAATATCTGGTGTTGTTTTTTTTATAGTTGTAAGAATATTGCTTGATAGAGGGCAGTCTATTGATCCTGTATCCGATATTATTTCGCAAGTTTTAGGATTTTTAAATTATATTAATATTTTTATTATTCCTGCTTTTACAATGAAAGCAATGAGTGAAGATTTAAATAACGGTACCTATAGATTACAATCTGCAGCTCCAATTTCTACTTGGGAAATAGTTGCTGGAAAGTTTTTGGGAGTTACTTTTTATTTTTCTGTTATTACCTTACTGATGTTAATTTATCCCCTTTTTACATATGTGTTTACTGAGCCAGATTTAAAAGTGTTGGCCACAGGTTGGTTAGGGTTAATTTTAAATACAGCTACTATAATTTCAATTGGATTATTTATAGGTTCTTTAACAAAAAATCCTGTATTAAGTTATTTGGGTTCTGCGTTTTTTATTATTGCGTTTATTATTTCTGGATTTATTCCTGGTGTTCCAGATTGGTATAGAAAAAGTATTAACTTATTAGATTTAAGTAATGATTTTTCTAAAGGAATTCTTAAAACTGGTTCCGTCGCAACTTATATTGCAATTGTATTAGTGTTTCTTTTTCTGTGTCGATTTGTGATGGAAATTAAGAAGTGGAGAATATAATTTATGAAAAAATATAAGCTTGAATTTTCAATAGTAACAATATTTTTTGCTTTTTTAGTGCTCTTATTATGGCAAAGATTAAGTGTTATATCTGAATTTATTCCTTTTGTTTTAATTGGAGTTTGTGTTGCAGTTCTTGCGGTAATTGTGTTTCCTTTTTGGTTTAAAGGTAAAAACAATTCTGATAATGGCGAAGTTTATGCACCTAAATATTTTGCTCAAGCAATAGTATCAAGTATTCTTGGTGTTGTGGTAATTGTTTTCTCTGCTGTTATTTTAAATAAAAATAATTTTTCAAAAACAATTGATGTCACTTCTAATAAAATTAATTCTCTAAGCGATGAATCAAATAAATTTTTAGATGCTTTAAGTAAGCAAGTTGAAATTTATTGTGTTCCTTCACAAAATCCAATTGAAAATTATTGTGATAGTAGTTACGATCTTATTAATTTATTTGCAAAAAAATCAAATAATATTATTAATGTTGGTCCGATTGCTTTTAATAATAAAGAAGCGCTGCAAAGAGTTCAGCCGTCTGGGTTTTCTAGGCTAGTTTTAATGACAGATAATAATAAAACAGAAATTGATGGTGTTGTCACAGAAAGTCGATTAACCAATGCCTTAATCAATTTAGTTCGCTTTAAAAAAATTGTTTACTTTCTTTCTGGCAGTGGAGAGCCTTCAATTTCTGTAGATGCAGGAATTGATAAAAGCTATGTTGATATTGTAGCAGGACTTCAGCATAAATCTTATGAAGTTAAAGATTGGAATATTAAACAAGGTTTTTTACCTAAAGATGCTAGAGTTTTAATAGCAGGTGATAACAATATTCCATACAGTGAAGAAGTTCAAAATATCCTAAAAAACTTTATTGCGCACGGTGGTCGTCTGGTTTTAATTGTAAATCCTTTTCGTGAGCAGGGTTTAGAAAAACTTTATGCTTCGCTAAACTTAAAGTTAGATCCCACTTTGTTAATGCTCAATTCCAAAACCCCTATTGGACAACAAATTGCTAAGCAAAATTTATCTCGCTCGCCAGTTATTGCCAGTAACTTTAGTTTTGAGTCCCCTATTACCAAAATTATTGCTCAGGTTTATGGGGCGCAAGCGGTGATGTTGATTGATGGCGGTCGTCCAATTTCTGTGATGACTTCAGAAAAAAAGAATTCGCCGTTAAAAACTAACGCTAGTGTATTATTAACTTCTTTTAGCGCTGCTCCAATTACGTTAACTTCTGATGCAAGAAATCGCATTGATTTAAATGTCCCATTTCAGTTAACTCCTGATGTAAATTTTGATCCTAACAAATCTTGGCCACTCGCAGTTAGTGTTGATTTGACTGGTGTCTCTAAGCTTGCTGATGATCCTTCTGCAATAAAAATTTCTGATCCAGCGAAGGATAAATCTGAAGTGGTTGTTTTTGGTTTTAGTTTTGTTAGTCCATTTTCAAAATTTACTCCAATTTCTGATGAATTGTTACCTGTTACTGTTGCGCATCTTTATCAGGATCAAGAATTGGTTACAATTCCTCCTCGCGATTTTTCTCCTAAGCAATTTAATTTGTCTCGCAATCCTGGAGCATGGTTACCGCTTTTTTCTGGTATATTACCTGTTTTTACAGCAATTTCTGGCTTGCTTATTTGGTTTAGAAGGAGATCTGCATGAAGTTCTCTCAAAAAGTAGGCTTTGGTATTTTTGCAATATTAGGACTTTCTGCTATTTATTATGGAGACGATTATTATACCAACAAAAAGGAAGAGCGTCTTAAAGAAACTGCGCATGCTATTTTTTTTGAGACTAAAGATGTTTTAAATTTTTCTGTAAAAAATAAAGCAAATACTTTTACTTTTGCTAGAGACAATAACGAATCTCCTTGGCGTATTTTAAAGCCAGTAGAGCTTTCTGCAGATCAAGATACAATAAATAATGTTTTATCTGCAGTTCAACAACTTACTGTTCAACAAGAAGTTCCAAATACAGAAGCTTTGCTTACAGGAGACAAAAAACAACTTGCGCAATATGGACTCGATAATGCGTTAAATTCTGTTACGATTGAAAGAAAAGGAAAAGATAGCTTACAATTACTTTTAGGTAACAAATTAGGTTTTATTAAGAGTTCAAATGAACAAGCTGCTGGTTTTTCTTCTGTTTACGCTATTAATCCTGCTAAAAATAAATTATTAGTAGTTAGTGATATGTTTTCGAGTGTAATTGAAGACAAAACATTAGCTGACTTTAGAACAAAAAGGATAGGTAATTTTACAGGGCAAAACGTAACAGAAATTGAATTAAATTATAATAAAGAAAATTTGTTAGTTCAAAAAAATAATAATTTGTGGGAAGTGTTAAAGCCTCATAAATGGAAGGGCGATGATAACTTTATTTCTGATTACTTAAGTCGTTATCAAGGTCTTTTAGCAGATAAAGTGTATGAAAAAAATGAGATTACTAAAAATTTAATTGAAAAATTTAATTTAAAAAATCCTTCTGCTATTGTTACGTTTAAAGATGCAAATCAAAAAATTCTGCAAAAATTTGAATTGAGCATTACTAAAGAGGGTATTTATATCACAATGGTTGATGGTTCTGTTGCTAAATTAAGTTTGGACTTATGGCCAGATCTTGTGCCAAAAGAGAAAAGTTTTCGTAATAAACTTATTATGCTAAATATTAATACTGATTCTATTTCTAGAATCGTTCTTTCTGATGAATTATCTTTTGTGCGAAAAGATAATAATTGGTACCGTACAACATCAACAACTCAACAACCATCTGTTTCTGAAACTCCTAGTCAAGATGCATTTAATTTCTTTTCTAACTGGGAGTTAATGTCTGCTGATGATATTATACTCAATCCAAGTAACGCAGATCTAGAATATTTTGGCATTACTAAACCATTGAAAGTTTTTTATTTTGAGTTTAATGAAGCTGCTAAAATAAAACCTATAAAAATAATTGTTGGCAATAGGGTTCCAAAAAATGAAAAAAATGTGTATTTAAAACGATCTGATTTGTCTTCTGTCTATATTGTCGAGACAGATTGGCTCTCGCAACTTGCCCAACTTTATTCAGTTGGTGATTCTTCACATATATCAGTGCAAAAACAGATGGAGTAACCTTTCTTGAAAACAGAACTTTTTTTGATCCCTATTGCTGCTGTGAGCGATAGTATTCGAGTTTTAGTGACTAAAGATCCCATAAGTGAAAAACAAACTTTTCCAAGTATTACTCTTAAACAAGATCTTCATTTACATGGAGGTACTAGACGTATTTTAAGCGATCTTTTAGCAAATGCACATTTGGCTGATTTAGAAACTTGGTTTCATTCTGCTCGTTGTAAAGATCGTATTGTCGATGTGTATGATCGCGATTTGTTGTTTGAGCATGCGCAAAGTATTGCAATCGTGCGCGCAATTGCTCTGCCTTTAGAGTTTTCTTCGCAAGCAAGAGGAATTTGGTTAGATGCCGAAAATCTTTTTTCGCAAGACTCAATTTTAGCACCAGATAGTCGTCTTTTTTTACGTGAATGTTTGAATCAGGTGCCGTTGTGGGTAAAAAATACCACTTTTACGTTTGAATTGTTATCACAAGTATTTTCAATTCAAGACTTGCGTTTACTTGTGGGAATGCTTTCGAACCAAGATATTGATCCAGGCAATTTTCATAGACGTCTCAAACGCCTCGATATTTTGCGTCCGTTGGTGACTGGCCAACAGCGTGTTCATAAATGGGAATTTTCTTGGGAAAAAAGTTATATTTTAAACTCAGAAGGGTTGATACCCTAAAAGATTATAAGACCCCTATAAATTTAGGTAAAAATAGACTCTCGCAAGAAAATGTAATTTTTTTTTCAAATCGACTTGACCTATTGCATGCGATTATGTAGACACTCTTTCACAAAGACGTTCCTCAGTAGCTCAGTGGTAGAGCAAGTGACTGTTAATCACTTGGTCGGGTGTTCAATCCACCCCTGGGGAGCCATTTGTTTTTTAATGCTCTCGTCATTCTGTTTCTAGTGTCAATACTTTTGGTCTATCAAGTACTTTTGCCTCTCTAATATCTTGTATTTCAAGCTTATAATCATGACTGCAATAGTAAAACCTGGATTCTTAAACGTTTTGGTTTAAGTTGGAGACAAAAGTGAAAAAAATTTTGATTGCAGATGCAAGTAAAGCCAGCCTCGTCATGACAAGTGAAGTGTTTAAGGATCATTATCCAGGCGTACAGGTGGTTGTCGCAAGGAGCTCCGCTGAGGCTCTAGAAATTGCTAAACATCATGAAGGATTGGACGCATTTGTGATTGATTTTGATCTTCCTGATTTTGATGGTGCGCAAACCGCGCAAAGGTTAAAAAAGCTTTATAGTATTCCTATTTTAATTACAGCCTTTGATAGACCAGAGGTTGTGCAAACAATTGAAACGTCGCTAAAACAATATGCTGATTGCCAAAGTTGGTTAAAAAAGCCTGTAAACCCAGAAATTGTGATTGCTGTGGCACAGCGCTTTTGTGACAATAAAACCCGTACTACGCAACAAAAAAGAGTATCGTGCAATTTGCCTGTGTTTGCCGAAATCTTGCTTGAAAATGAAAGTTTAACAGCATATCAGCAAATTCTAACTCCTAAAACAGGTAAAAAAACCCTTCTTCCTGAGCTAAAAAGCACCACAAAAAAAGGAACAAAGGATCTCAAAACATCTAAGCTGAGTAAAAGCAAAATCGAAAAAGAAAATCATGACATTAAAGCACTCCCTATTTCGTTTTGCGGGGTAATAGAAGACTGTTCATTGAGTGGCGTAAAGCTAAAGCCAAGCAAGAATAATAAACCAGGATTAACAGATTGGAAGCATTTGCTTGCAAGCATGGAGTTTATTGCGTTGGGCAGTGTTGTCACTTTAAAGCTTCCTTCTCACACAGAAATTGAAAATAGCAGCCTTGCGGAAATGAGTAAGGTTTGTTTGACCGCCGCATTAAAAGATAACCAATTGCAAAAAGATGTTGTTGCTGCCAAGAAAAAAACAGCGAGTAAGGTTGCAAAAAAAGCTCCCGCTCTTTCTACTTTATCTGCTAAAACTAAGAAAAAAGCGGCCAGTGATGCCGCAGTCGAAACTAAGCTGCAATCAATTATTGGAAAGGTGTCGTGGACAAGCTCCGAATCTGGAGAATGGTGTGTGGGAGTTGAGTTTGAAAATCAAAGCCTGTCTAAAAAACTGTTTGAAGCCATTCTTTCGATGCAACTCAAGCAACAAAAAAATATTACCAACCAGTCTTCCATGAAAACATCTCGTGCAAGTTAGTCATGTTTTGTGCGAGATGTGTCCATATGAATTGCATTTTTTACAACCTGTTCTGCAATAACAGAAAAATGAGTACGAATAGGGTGGTTTGGTTTTGCTGTTAATGGCTCTCCGCAATCTCCAGCTTCACGAATTTCAGTAAAAAGAGGCAAGTGCCCAAGTAGTGGTGCTTCAAATTTTTGTGCCACACGTTCTGCGCCGCCTTTGCCAAAAATATGCGCTTCATGACTGCATTTAGGGCAAGAATAGGTAGACATGTTTTCAACTATGCCAAGTATTGGCACTTCTGTTTTGCGAAACATTGCAATCCCTTTAACGGCATCAAGCAACGCCACGTTTTGTGGAGTTGTGACAATCACGGCACCTGTTAAAGGAATACTTTGGACAAGGGTGAGTTGTGCATCACCTGTGCCAGGAGGTAGGTCAATAATTAAAAAATCAAGCTCACCCCAATCAACATCCCAAAAAAATTGTTGCAGCGCTTTCATAATCATTGGGCCGCGCCAAATGACGGCGGTTTCTTCTGGAGCAAAAAATCCAAATGACATAACCTTTAAGCCGTAAGCTTCGGGGGGAATAATCTTATTATTTTCGTTGACTAAAGGATCTTTATGAATGTTCAGCATAGTTGGAATACTAGGGCCATAGATATCGGCATCAAGAATTCCCACCTTGTAGCCTTGATTGTAAAGACTTAAGGCAAGGTTAACGCTGACTGTGCTTTTGCCCACACCACCTTTACCACTTGCCACTGCAATAATTCTTTTTACCCCTGATATGGAACGTTTTCCAGATTGGGGGCGTGTATCAGAAGTTGTAGCGCTATGTGGTTGAGAGTGGGAGTGTGAATGAGTGCGTGAAGAATCATGAGACAGAGTTGAAGAAGATTGTGCCGATGCTGTTGTTGGCTGCGGCGCTTTTTCTTTTCTTTCAAAGTAAACAGTCAACTCATTGTCTTTGGTATACAGTTTTTCATGCAAAAAATTTTCGACCGCTGTTTTTGCAGAGAGATTGAGGCCATCAGAAAAAAAATGGACACGCATTTTGCCTGCATGGTGTTCTATATGATGCACACGCTTTGACCAAGAAAAACCGCCTAAGGCATTTAAAACTTCTGCGGTTAAGCAGCTTTCAAGTTCCTGAACTGTGTTTAATTGAGTTGTAGTTTGTGTCATGGTTACCATACCTGCTCGATGCCTTTGACTTCAGGCACTTTTTCCATAAGCATTTTTTCAACTCCATGATAAAGAGTCATTGCACTTGAAGGGCAATGGGAACACGCACCAACAAGTCTAACTTTAACAATACCATCCTCAACATCAACAAGCTCAATATCTCCTCCATCAGACTGGAGGGCCGGACGAATTTGCTGTTCAATTATTTCTTTAATTTTTGTAATCATTTACATAGACCTCTTTGAGAGCTGCAGCCTTGGCAGGTAGCGGCATGTTTCTGTATAAACATATTATCTGAACTTATTGGGTCAAGGGGAACTTGATGATGATATTTGATCTTAATCATAAATTTTAATAGGATAAATCAACTTGTATTATATAAATATTTGTTTTAATAGGGATTTTTTATTTAAAAATAATTTTCTTATATATCAATGTTTTACATTTTTAAGTCTCTCTTTGCTGAGCTACGCTTCAGCACAAGATAAAATTGCGCTCAACGATAAACTAGATATCAGTTACGGGCTTGATTTTAAAGCGGATGCAACGTCTGGTGTAAACACTATATTTAAAGGTGAAGAGGTTGACCAACAACTCGAAAATCAAGCAACAAGTGCTGAGGCTTATAAACCAAATTTTCTTTCTGCGCGTTTAGGACTCAATTTAAAAAACACTGGGGAGTTGCAAACTCGTTTTGATTATTATTGGACAAAATCGATTAACTACAATTTATTTCCTAATAGCTATCCAAAAAGAAGGCTTTTATTAAGGGATTTTTATGTAAAAATTCATTTACCATTTACAGATTATTCTATATGGGCTGGAAAAAGAACGTTTGAGTTTGACGATATTTCTGCATTTCAAATTGCAAACCCATTTAATCAAATTGGATTAATTGGAGCAGGAATCGATTCCTCAGTATTTCAAATTGCAGTGGCTGTTAATAAAGAGACAGTGTTGTCGAAAGGGAAAGATTTATCTGGAAATTATATATTAGATGCTAATGGTACAAATGTTTTATATTCAAATGACGATTATCTTGCTACTTTATTTATGAGTGGCCGATTTATACTTTCAGAAGGCAAAATTTTTCAACCAATTTTTTCTTTACGATATTATCGAAGTTATCAAAAAGACAATATTTTAAATGTTAAAAAAGAATTAATTTATCCTACATCTTCAATGATAATTGGAGGTGTGTATTTAAGACCTTTAAATAATAGTGTTAAGGGAACAACTACAATTTGGTTTTCAACATATCCATACAATGGTTTTGATAATTCTAATACAAAATATCTTGGTGAAGACAGAATTCCTTTAAACTATCCACAAAATATTATTGGACTTTCTGATTCTTCAGAGTTTATGTTCACTAAAAATTTTGGTTTAATAACAGGTATCATAATTTTAAATAATACCTATTCAAAGGATCTTCCTGTTTTAAAAATTACTGATGATAAAAATAGATTAAGTCCAAATGGCACAGAAACTTCACGTAATACAAATAGAGTTGGAGTTGTTTTGCAACCTTTGGTTTTTTTAACTAAAAATATTTATTTTGGTTTAGATACAAATTTAAATTATGTTTCTAAAAAATTAATTGCAACAGACGCTAATTCTATTATTGTAACTCCATTAATTAAATTTATGTTTGAAGGTCATTTGCAATCAAAAAATTATTTTTATCTTAGTTTAAATTATGGTTTGTACGACTGGAACATAAAAGAGCTTCCTGGTGGGGCAAAGTCGAGGGTTTTATTAACTACACAAGCAGGGATTTCAATTAGTTTTTAAAAATTTAATTTAAATTTTAATTTTTATTTATTTTTGGATGCATATAAACTTAAAAAATCTTTGCCTACAAATTTTCGATAACTTGGTAATTCTGTAAAGTCTATAAACTCTGAAACCTCATAAATACGTTCATACATTCGAGCGCCAATTCTTTGAATGAGAGTTTGAGTCCAAAATGATTCATGCACAGGAATACTCGATTTTATTTGATCACCCCAATAGTTTGAATTATGAGTTGTTCGAGGGATTTCTTTGTCATCATATTTAAGCTGTTGTGGTAAATAATTAGTTGTAAGAATAGTTATTTTTTTAGCGTTGTAGCGAGAATTGATCAAATCATCAAGTTTTTCTAATTGCCATTCGTTTTCATTTCTGCCTTTTCCGAGTTCATCAATAACCAGTATGTCAACATCTCTTAGTTGTTTAAGTAAATGTTCTCCAGATTTTTTTTGATCGTATTCGGCTTTAATTTGATTTAACAAAAACTGAAAATCAACAAAACGTCCAGTAAAACCAAAATTAATAATAACCATTTTTAAAGCCGCAACGGCAAGTAAAGTTTTGCCAGATCCAACAGGCCCAAATAAAGTAACAAAGTATTTTTGGTTTGTTGCTTGTTGTGAAATTGCTGTAGAAGCGAGTTGAAAACAAAGTTTTTGGACTCTTTGAATGTTTTCAATTAATTTTTTTGTTTGATTTTCTGTTAAATGATTATGTTTAAACGAATTTATTTCTGCTTCCACATATTTACTAGGAATTTCGGCGTTATTTAATAGTGTCACCAAACGTTCTGTATGCGTACACGAACAGGTATTTGGGCTTAAATCTTCGCAAACATGTTCAAATTCACCATCTTCTGTTTCAAATACATGCACACGGTTTAATATTCTATGTCCTGTTCCGTCACATAATTGGCAATTTAAACGCGGATTGCATGCAGGACATACAGCATAACGCAGACCTTTTTGTGTGTTTTCAATATAAATCGGCTCACCAGCTTCTGTTGTTTTTTCTGGAGATTCGCCGTCTTCATCAATGTCTTCAGCATCATTTTCATAATTAAAAGCATCTTCATTGGAAGCCGCATATTCTTTTCCGCATAAACAGCGTGTAGAAGTTTTGTTCGGTTGTTGTTCTTCTGTTTCTTCTAATTCTCGTTGTTCAGCCAAACTTTGTAAAGATAAAAAAATCTCTTCGATGGTTCGTTCTGAATGCATGATAATTCACCTAGTACTCTGAAGATTTTAATAATATTGCATGAACTTTACGGTAAACGGGTAAAAGTGAATTAGGAAAATTTTTAGATTTCTGTTTACACTCTTCGGCGTATTCATGCATAACATTTGCAATAAATTCGGCCTTAATTCCAAATAATTCCCAAGACTTTAAAATATCTAAATCTGCTGCAGACAATGATAACCCTTTACCACGAAGCTCAATAAACAAATGAGCAAGCATTGCATAATCTGAAAACTGAACTTTTACTGATGAATTCATAATAAACGCTTTATAAAATTACTGCTTAAAGTAATTTAAATTAATGTTATTTTAAATAAGGCCGCAATCAATTGCGGCGCCCCATTCTCCAAGCAAAGTGCGCTGTACTACCAAGTTCTTCTTCAATGCGAATTAGCTGGTTGTATTTTGCAATGCGGTCAGAGCGCGAAGCGCTCCCTGTTTTAATTTGACCGGCGTTTGTTGCAACAGCTAAATCAGCAATAAATGTGTCTTCGGTTTCTCCGCTGCGGTGCGAAATAATCGTTGTGTAGCTATGTGTTTTAGCAAGTTCAATGGCTTTTAAGGTTTCTGTAACAGTTCCAATTTGATTGAGTTTAATTAAAATAGAGTTGGCAACTTCGCGTTCTATTCCTTTACCAAGAAGCAGTGGATTTGTGACAAAAAGATCATCTCCAACTAATTGAATTTTTTTACCAAGTTGGTTGGTTAAGTGTTTCCAGCCTTCCCAGTCATTTTCATCAAGCCCATCTTCAATGCTTACAATTGGATATTTATTACAAAGTTTTTCGTATACAGCAATCATTTCGTCAGAAGTTTTTTTAACCCCTTCTCCTGCTAAGTTGTATTTTCCATCCTTAAAAAATGAACTCGCAGCGACATCAAGGGCAAAGCTAATTTGCGAACCAATTTTGTATCCAGATTTTTCAATTGCTAAAGAAAGGAGCTGGAGAGCTTCTTCGTTACTACTTAGATTGGGAGCAAAACCACCTTCGTCTCCAACGGTTGTTGCCAATTTTTTGTCGTTTAGAACTTTTTTAAGCTTATGAAAAATTTCGACCCCAGCTCTCAGCGCATCTGAAAAACGAGTAAACCCGTGTGGAACGATCATAAATTCTTGAAAATCAAGATTATTGTCGGCATGAGCACCGCCATTGATCACATTCATCAATGGCACTGGTAACGTTTTTGCAAAAGTACCGCCCAGATAACGAAATAATTGTAATCCTGATTCTTCTGCTGCGGCTTTGGCACATGCCATAGAGACTGCTAAAATTGCGTTAGCCCCAAACTTAGATTTATTTTCTGTGCCATCGGCTTCAATTAATAGGTCATCAATTGCGGCTTGTTCTGAGACATCAATTGCTCCTTCAAGTAAAGGAGCAATATGTTGTTCAATATTTTCAACAGCTTTGTAGACGCTTTTTCCTAAATAAATATTTGCATCATTATCGCGTAATTCACATGCTTCATGTTCTCCGGTGCTTGCTCCCGATGGAACAGCGGCGCGTCCTACGTAACCTTCTGTTGTAAGAACTTCAACTTCAACAGTAGGATTGCCGCGAGAATCTAAAATTTGACGTGCGCGAACGGCATCAATAAGAGACATAAAAAACTCCTTTTTGATAAAAAATTAAGCAAAACAGCGATTCTGCTACCCTGTCTGTTATGCAATAAATTCGGCACCTCATCAATAGAGGTCTAAATAGAGATCATCTATTGCCTGTTACAGGCTAGCTTTATTGTATTTTTTTTATGGCGGCTATTGACTTGTCTAATGATTTCCTTATATTTAAGTAACAGGAGCATGCAGATCTTCCATTTTTTTTAAAACTTGCGTCAGTTTTGGCGGTTAAAATGGTTTAGACATTTTTGCTCTTGTTGTTTTTTCTCACCAAAGGAGGCGTTCTCTATGGCTAAGCCAGAAACAGTTTCTACTAGTCAAATGATTGCAAATGTTGCTGCGAAATTTGACCAACTTCCAAAGAAAATTACTAAGGAAGTGATTGCTGATTTTTTAAATACAGTCGAAATCGAAGTGGCTTCTGGAAAGAAACTTCGAATCGATAAAATAGGTATTCTTCAAGTTAAGGAAAGAGCGCCTCGTATGGGACGGAATCCGCAAACTGGCGAAGAAATTAAGATTCCTGCATCTAAAAAGATTGCCTTTCGCGCGGCAAAATCTTTAAAAGAGCAAGTGACAGGTTCCCGTTCTGTTGTTAAAGCAAAGAAATCTGTTTCGGCAAAAAAGAAAAAATAATTAATTTACAAAGCAATTATTTTTTAAGGCAAGCTTTTTGAAGCTTGCTTTTTTTTATTAAAAATATACTAAATTTTAAAATTTTAATTTCATTTTTTTATTTATAAAATTTAAAAAAAATAAAATTATGTGATACTTTTTATTTTTATAGCAAAGAGGTCTTTTTTTTGTAAAGTAGATTATTAAAATTTTTAAATTATATCATTAAGGATTTTTATGAAAATTGTGTTAAAAAAATGCATTTTATTAATATCTTTTTTTAATTTTAGTATTTATTCTCAAGAATTTTTAACAATTCCTGAAAATATGTTTGAAGTACCAAATCGTAGAAATTTTAATTTGAATCATTTAATTTCTCCATGCGAAGATTTTTTTAGCTATGTTTGTTCAGATGAAATATCAAAATTTAGAATTCCTGAAACTAAAAATAAATATATTTTTAGTTTTGATGATTCTGCAGAAAGGATTAAACAAAAAAGAATTAATTATGTTCAATCATTATTGAGTCAAACAAATTTAAATAAAAGAAGTAAAATGATTAAAAATTTTTACAACTCATGTATGAATGAGTCAAAAAGATTGTTAGATGAAAAAAAACTTGTTAATGATAATTTAGAATTAATTTCTTTTTTAAATAAAGAAGAAATTTTACAATTATTTGCTAAAGATTCTATAAAAGGAGAAGGGGATCTTATTATTGTATCTGATGCAGTGAATAAACTTGATAAAAATTTAAAAGATATAATATTTTTATATTCTATGAATTTAGAGGCAAAAGAATATTATACAGATAAAGAATTACTAGATGACTATAAAAAAATAATTAATAAATATTTTAAAGATATAGGTCTTAATGATTCAGAAAATCTTTCAAATTTTGTAATTAATTTTGAAACTCAAATAGCAGAGGTTTTTCCAAGTAACGAAGATTCTGGTGATGTTATTACTGAAGATAATATAGTGTCTCGAGAGTTTTTGATTAATGAATATAAAAATTTATACTTTCAAATTATGTTAGAAAAAATACCAAAAAATATTAAAGTAAATTTAGTAACTAAAGAAGTTATGTCTAAAATAAATTCTTTACTAGAAGATGCAACTGTTGAAGAAGTAAGAGCACTAGCTGTTTGGAATAAGGTAAATTTATTGTTTTTAAAATATTCACATCCAGATCTTTATAACAAAGTTAGAATTTTTAATAATAAACATTTTGGTAGAGCGTTAGCGGAGTCAGAAAAAAGTATACAATGTACTATAGAGACTTCTGGTTACTTAGAAAGGAGCATAGATTTTGAAATAGTAAAAAATGATTATAAAGATTTTCCAGTTCATAGAATTAAAAATATAGTATCTAAAGTTCATCAAGCTTCAATTGAAAAAATTAAAAACAATAAATGGTTATCAGAAAATGCAAAGAAAAAAGCTGTTAGTAAAATTGAGAACATGAAGTTTAAGCTTGTAAAACCACAAAATATTGCTGAATGGGATTTAGAACCAATTATTAATCTTAGTGATGATATGTTTATTACTAATATTAGAAGAATTGCGATAGCAAATATGAGAAAATTACTAAAAAATGTTAACACAAATGATAAAATTGAAAGGTGGCAAATGTCTCCATTGTCACCAAATGCATATTATGAATTTTCTTATAATCATTTTGTATTGCCGTTAGGCATATTGCATCCTCCTTTTTATGATGACACAAAGTCAGATATTATTAATTTAGGCTCTTTAGGCATGATTGTAGGTCATGAAATAGGTCATGAAATAGGTCATGAAATAGGTCATGCAATTGATGAAATTGGTTCAAAGTATAATGAATCTGGTCAAATGTCTCCGTGGATGACAGATGTTGATTTAAAAAAATTTAAAAGAAAATCAAAAAAAATGATTTCATTTTTTAATAATGATGGCGTTAATGGAAAACTAACTCTTGGAGAAAATATTGCAGATCAATTTGGTTTGAATAATGCATTTAATGCTGCATTTCCAAATAAAAAAATAAGTGATAACCAAGATAAAAGAGACTTTTTTATACAGTTTGGAAGGTTGTTTTGTGGTGTAGTTCAGCCAAATTATAGACCGCATTTGTTAAAAACAGATGACCATGCACCTGTAGATGTTAGAATTAATAATCAAGTTAAGCTATCAAAAGATTTTGAAGAAGCATTTTTTTGCAAAAAAGAAGATCCTATGACACTACAAGAAAAAGAAAGAATTTCTTTATGGTAAATATTTTAAGTTTTTGATAGAATTTTTTTTAAATCATAACACAATATTTTCTTTGTTGTGCCTGATTTTGTTCAGTGGTAATAAATGCGGGTATGTTTTAAGCAAAGGAGCTGCCCGTGACAAAATTTGAAGCTTTTACAAAAGCCTTCGATCCCGCAAATACAGAACCAAGATTAAGAAATTACTGGGATAAAAATAGCTTTTACCAATCTAAACGCAATGCAAACAAAAAGCCTTATACCATAGTGATGCCTCCTCCAAACGTCACGGGCGACCTTACAATGGGTCATATGATGTTTACGCTACAAGATATTTTAATCCGCTGGCATCGAGCTAAAGGGTATGAGGCATGTTGGATTCCGGGGACAGATCATGCAAGCATTGCCACAGAAGCCAAGGTTACAAAAATGCTTTCAGAAATGGGCATTTCTAAAAAAGAAATTGGCCGCGAAAAATTTTTGGAACATGCTTGGGAATGGAAACAAAAATACGGTTCACGCATAGAAGATAGTCTCAAAACCTTAGGGATTAGCTGCGATTGGTCGCGTAATACGTTCACAATGGATAAAAAATATTCGCAAGCTGTGATGAAAGCAATTGTAAAGCTTTATCACGATGGACTTATTTATAAAAGTCACCGTCTTGTCAATTGGTGTCCAGTTAGCCAGTCTGTTATTTCTGACGAAGAGGTGATTCCAGAAGAACGCAATGGATCGCTGTGGCATATTCGTTACGTTGTAGAAGACAATCCTAAAGAGTTTTTGGTTGTTGCCACAACGCGTCCAGAAACTTTATTTGGTGATTTGGCGTTAGCAGTTCATCCAAGCGATGATCGCTATGCACATTTTATTGGTAAAAATGTTATAGTCCCTGTTTGTAACCGTAAAATTCCTGTTATTGCCGATCATTATGTTGAAAAAGAATTTGGTACTGGAATAGTTAAAATCACTCCTGCTCACGATATGAACGACTTTGAGGTTGGAAAACGACACAACCTCGGTTTACTTAATATTATGCATCCCGATGCTCGCTTAAACGATAACGTTCCCGAAAATTATAGAGGGCTCGATCGTTATGTTGCACGCAAACAACTTGTTGCAGAATTGCACGAAATTGGTTTGCTCGATAAAATTGAGCCCCATAAACTTGTTGTGGGTATTTCTGAGCGCGGTAATGTGCCAATTGAGTATTATTTAAGTGAACAATGGTACATTAAAATGGATAAATTCGCAGAATTAACTCTTAATGCTACCCGTTCGGGGCGGTTAAAATTAATTCCTG
This sequence comes from Spirobacillus cienkowskii, assembly GCA_003339605.1. Classification (GTDB taxonomy): domain Bacteria; phylum Bdellovibrionota_B; class Oligoflexia; order Silvanigrellales; family Silvanigrellaceae; genus Silvanigrella; species Silvanigrella cienkowskii. Next base: position 41,399 of record QOVW01000072.1, read on the forward strand.
CGCATCAAGAAAAAACCTGGGAACATTGGCTCACAAATATTCAAGACTGGTGCATTTCTCGCCAATTATGGTGGGGGCACCGCTTGCCAATGTACACGTGCAATCAATGTTCGCATGTGCATTGCGAAGAACTGGCACCATTAAAATGTAAAAAATGTGAACATCCAGAACTCACTCAAGATTCTGATGTTCTTGATACCTGGGCAAGTTCTTGGCTTTGGCCTTTTGGAGTGCATAATTGGGCAAATCCGTCAGAAGAAGAAAAGCTAGATCTAGAATATTATTATCCAACTAAAGTTATTGTTACTGGTGCAGATATTATTTTCTTTTGGATAGCGCGTATGGTGATGGCTGGAGAATATTTTACAGGGGAAACTCCATTTCAACACTGTTACTTTACTCCAATTGTACGCGATTCTGTTGGTCGTAAAATGAGTAAGTCTCTTGGTAATTCTCCTGATGTTGCCGGTATTATGGCAAAATATGGCACCGATGCCATGCGCTTTTCGCTGGTAAATCAAATTGTCACTGGGCAAGATATATTTTGGAGTGATTCGTGTTGCGAACTTGGTAAAACATTTGCAAACAAAATATGGAATGCAGCAAGATTTCTTACAATGCAAGCAGAAAAATTAAATATAAATCCTGCGCATTATTGTTTTGAGCAACTTAAAAATAAATCATCAGATGTGATTAATGGCTGGATTACCAGTGAGTTTTTTGATGTGGTTCGTAAAGTTCATGATAATATGTCTCGCTATGAATTTTCTCAATACACAAGCACAATTTATGAGTTTGTATGGATGACGTATTGTGATTGGTTTGTAGAGCTGTTAAAGCCTCGCTTGGCAGATAATAATAACCAACCACTTGCAAAAGAAACATTAGAATTGGCATTTCAAGTTTTTGATGGAATTTTACGTTTACTGCATCCAGCTATGCCATTTATTACCGAAGAAATTTGGCAACAACTTAACAGTGAGCGTGATGGCAAAACGTTAGGGTTTGAAAAATTGCCAGAACCTACATCAACTATGATTGATGAAAACGCAATTGTGCATATGCGCGAAGTGCAGTCTGTCGTCATTGCTGTAAGAGCAATTCGGGGTAACTTTAATATTCACCCAGCAACAGAATTAACTGTTTACTTAAAAGATGCAGCATCTCGTTTTGGTAATTTAATTGCGCAAATGGAAGCATTGGCAAAAGCGAAGTTTCATTTTTCTTCTGAGCAACAAGGTTTTTGTGCCCCAACTTGTGTTAATGGCTTAGAGATTTTTGTAAGTTTAGAAGGCTTGGTAGATAGAAATGCAGAAAAAGAGAGACTTCTCAAAAAAATAGAAAAAATAAATAATACCATTGCCGGAATAGAAAAGCGTCTTAGCAATAAAGAGTTTACCAATGGAGCGCCCGCTCATATTTTAGAAGGTGCAAAAAAACAGTTGCTCGATAATCAAAAAGAACTTGCGATGTTGCAAGAGTCGTTAAAGTTGCTTGAGTGATTTTATTTTTTTGTTTTATCTAGTGACAATTTCCTCAAATATCTATACAATGCCAATTAATAGTTGAAAAACATCAACTAGAATTTGAATAAGTAGTTAAACAGAGAGGCAGAAAACCGTCCAAAAACATGAACGACGAGTCCTTTA
>QOVW01000073.1 GCA_003339605.1 Spirobacillus cienkowskii
TCTGTTTCACTATTAATAATATCTGTTTCACTATTAATATTTGGGTTATTCAATAGTTCATTTTTGAGATTTGAAATTACTTCTTGATCTATTTTGTCGTAATCATTAATTAATTTGTCTAAATTTTTCTTCATTTCACTTAAACTATCACGCATTTTACTTAAACAGACCTGATGGTTATTCCCATCTGTATCCATAGCGAGATATGCTTCGTTGTATTCTCTTGCTAGAATAAGATTTTGAGGGTTACGATAATAATAATAACTGTTAAAAAAGTCTATTACTTTTCTTAAATCAGTAATTATATCCAAAGTGTTATTTTGTTGATGTAAGATTAACGCATCCTTGAGATTTTCAAATGTCTCCAAATTATTAGATAATAGTCCATGTATTTCATTAACTGTAATAATTAGGACAAGATCTGACAATTGTAAAAGAATAAGTTACCCTGTTTTGAACGATTTCAATTTTCAAAACAAATAGCTCAAAGAGCGAACTACAGGGGGTAACTCAGATGTAGAGTAACACAAAAATAATAAGAAATAAACTTGGTTTACTAAATTTAGCGCAAGAGCTTAAGAATGTCTCACAAGCATGCAAAATGTTAGGTTATTCAAGAGATACTTTTTATCGTTATCGTGATCTTATGGATGAAGGCGGAGAGATTGCGCTTCATGAAAAATCAAGACGTAAACCAAATTTAAAAAATAGAGTTGATGAAGCAACAGAAGCAAAAGTTGTCCAAATGGCATTAGATTTCCCAGCTTATGGTCAATTAAGAGCGAGTAATGAGTTACGTAAAGTTGGAATATTTATTTCCTCTGGAGGAGTGCGCAGTATTTGGCAGAGACACGATTTAGAGGTTTTTCAAAAGAGATTAAAAGCATTAGAAGCCAAATCAGCAGAAGCACAAATAGCTGCTTTAGAGCGGAAAAAGTTTGATGATGAAGTGTGTGGTGAAATAGAAACAGCTCATCCAGGTTACCTTGTGTCGCAAGATATTTTTTATGTTGGAACCTTAAAAGGTGTTGGTAGGATTTACCAACAAACAGTAGTGGATACTTATTCCAAAGTGGCAGTAGCAAAACTGTATAATACAAAAACCCCTATAACAGCGGCGGATGCGTTAAATGATAGAGTATTACCGTTATTTGATAGCTATAGCGTACCAATTTTAAGAATGTTAACAGATAGGGGTACAGAATATTGTGGCAATAGAGAAACTCACGATTATGAATTATTTCTTGCAATTAATGACATCGATCATACAAAAACAAAAGCAAGACATCCGCAAACGAATGGGATATGCGAGAGATTCCATAAAACAATTTTAAATGAATTTTATCAAATAACTTTTAGAAAAAAGATTTATAATAACATCGATGAATTGCAAATAGACCTTGATAATTGCATACAAGAATATAATTTAAATCGTACGCATCAGGGAAAAATGTGTTGCGGCAGAACGCCAATGCAAACATTCCTTGATGGGATATCAAAATGGAGGGAAAAAGACATTGGATTGAATTTTAACTGACAGACAATTTCATTTTTGGGAGTCTTTTGAAACAGGGGGATTGTCAGATAAAATACTAACTATTACACATTAACTAATGGAAGTAAACTTCTAAAGAGTATGTCTTCTGGCCTAATTGTAGTGGATATATCGCCATCTTTAGTAATCTCTTCATCGTCAGCAATCTCTTCGTGTCCGCTTTCAGGGTGTCTTTTTTCTGTATTAATTGTAGTGGACATATTGCCATCTTTAGTATCATTTACTTTAGTAATATCTTCGGGTTTTTCGGGTACGTGAGTATTTTGGATAAACTTTAACCTTTCTTTTAATAAGTTAAGCGCTTCTTGTTTTAGTTCTTCTTCATGGCTATTTAAAATGTCATCTCTGCTTTCAGTTAGTATTGTTATGAGTTCTTTTTTAACTTTATTGGGATGTGTTTTTTCTTTTTTTGCAATTTCTTCTGTAAGCTTGTTCAATTCATTGGGAGTCATTGGTTCTTTTAGAATATCTTTTAATTTTTTTATATGTTCATTTTTTAAATCTGTTGCTGATCTTTGATTGTAGTCTGAAAGTTTATTGTTAATTACTTTTATTGCTTCTACTTTAATCTCATAAGCCGCTTTAGCAGTTAGTGCTGCGATTTCTTCAGTAAGTCGTCCTTCTAAAGTTTTAATTTTTTCTTCTTTTTCATCAGTAATCTGTTCGTGTCCGCTTTTAGTGGGTGGTTTATCAGGTAACTTACAAGAGCCGGATGGATATTTACTCTCTAGAGAGTTTAGTTCTTTTTTCAATTTTTGCATATTACTTAGTAATAAATTATTATTCTGAGAAATATAAGTTAAATTGTGTGTCAAATTAGAATTCTGCATAAAACTAAGTGAGTGTTCTTCAGTTCCCTGATCAATTGCTGTTTTTAAATCAGGGTACATTTTTTGCATACAGTTAATAATGTGAGGCATACTGAAAATAATAATTTGCCTTTTTTCTTCATCATTTTCCTTAGGCATATACTTATAAATTGAAAATATAATTGAGTTATGTTTTTTTATATTATTAAAATTATTTTTTAATATATTAAAATTTTCTTGGTTACCGTGGTTATTATTTAACAAATTATCGATTATTGAAATATTTTCATCTGTGTGTTTTGCTATATTGACACCTATATTTTGTAATATATTAAGTTCATTTAGTGCTGTCTCGTAAGGGCTACGGCCACTTTTGTCAGATGATGGGTCTTGATTATATGGTGAGGGAGAATCGTCATCCCTTCTGTCAGATGATGGGTATTGACTGGGTGTAGATTGGTATGGCTTAGCACACGAAAGCGTTGATATTACAAGAAAAGAAGATGTTAAAAGCTTTTTTTTAAACATAATAAGTACTTTCTACAAAATGAGAGCTTATATTTCTCTCAGAATAGCTTATATTTCTCTCAGAATAGTATTGCAGTCAATCGATTTTTTATAAAAAATTACGGAGTATCCTTAAATTTCTATTTAAATATCGTCCCAATTTAGGGAGTGTCCTCAAATATTGAAGAATACTTGATTTTTGGCATATTTTCCTATCATCTTTTTACCTGCTTTGTGCGGCTTTCAATTCAACCTTGCACCGTTTGGTGCTACGGTCTAGAGGGAGTAATTAACTCCCGTCTCCTCACACCACCGTACGTACGGGTCCGTATACGGCGGTTTATGTAATTATTCGACCTTTAATCCAATTCTCATGTACACCTTGAGAACCTTTATTAATGAAAAACTCATTATTTAAGATTACATTTGATGTTTTAGTTTTGGATTTGTACCAGTATCTTTTTGAGCACCTATATTCTTTAGATTCTTCAAATATTGCTCCTAACTTCATCATATTTCTGACCCGTGTTCTGGGTTTTCGCCACTGTTTAAAAAGACACATTCTTAGCCTATGCCTTACCCAACTGTCTAAATCCTTCAATAAACGCTCTGTTTTCGTGAGTTGGAAGTAATTTGTCCACCCCCGAATGAAAGTGTTTAAATTATTGATTCTTTCAGTTAACGGCTGACTACGATGTCCTTTGGTTATTTGGCGAACTCTATCCTTAAATTTAATTAAGGACTGTTTAGAAATTCTGATGATTGGATTTTTAATTCCAAGAAAGGAGTAACCTAAGAATTTTCTTTTCCACGCAAAGTCAACTGCGCTCTTTTCAAAATTAATGGAAAGTTTTAACCTCTTTTCGAGGAAGCATTTAATGCTTGCAAATACCCTTTCTCCTGCACGTTTAGTTTTCACATAAATGTTACAGTCGTCTGCATATCTACAGAATTTATGTTTCCTTGTTTCCAATTCCTTATCAAGTTCATCAAGCATAATATTACTTAGCAATGGACTTAATGGAGAACCTTGTGGGGTACCTACTTTCGTTGGAATATATTCGAGATTATGCATTATACCTGCGTTTAGGAACGCTCTGATTAATTTTAATACTCTTTTATCGTTTATTTTACTTGATATTTTTGACATGAGAATATCGTGATTCACCCGATCAAAAAAATTCTCAAGATCAAAGTCAACAACATATATATTCCCTTCCTTTTGAAATTGATGCGCCTGTTTTATTGCTTCATGAGCGGATTTTCCTGTCATAAATCCAAAACTATGTTTTGAAAATGAGGGTTCAAAAATCGGTGCTAATTTTTGCAATATAGCTTGTTGAATGAGCCTATCTAATACAGTGGGAATTCCAAGTTGTCTTTTCCTTCCGTCTGCTTTTGGAATAAGGACATATTTTGCAGGATTTGGTTTATAGGTACCAAGTAGAATTGACTCTTTAATTTGTATCCAATTTTCCTTTAAGTAACTTCTTAATTCAGAAGTGCTTAAATTATCGATACCAGGGCAACCTTTGTTCTTCTCTACTCTATTGAGAGCGTTGAACATGTTAGCCCTATCAAGAATCTCTTCTAATAATACTGTTACTTTGTCGTGAGAAGTTTGTTTTATTAACGCCATTTGGAACTCTGCACATTTTCTTCTATTTGTGTATGCACCACCTTAGTGTGAATGAAGTTTCTTTTCAGAATTTTCTGCATTTATTGCTCCATCATGAGATAATAATACTCTTACTCATATTACATATTCAGCCCTTCACTTTTGTAAGCTACTATGGCTTCTGCTGACTCCCAATATCATTTCATTCCTACTTTCCTTACGGATTGAAAAGAACTTGCTTTCGCATTTTATTGGGTATCCCCAGGTAAGAACGCACTCTTTCATTCCATGTAACCGCCTCATATACTAATTATGCCTCTTGATAGGATGGATTTTGTGAATAGCGGTTCACTTATCCAACATAACTAGCCTCAAATGAAGTTCGTGTCCCTCGGTTCGGAACTTTGCCGCTGGCTTCCTTCAGATTCTTCATTGGCATTTATTCTCATGCAGTCCTAAATTCCTTTAGGCTAACATTCACATGTTCCAGTCGTTAATAAATGTTTCTTTAGACACCCTTGCCTTAAGCTAACAACTACTCCTATCTTCATTGTTCGGGACTTGCACCCGAAAGAGTGCGCCCATGCTGGGCGCACCACTTATATCCCCGACTTCTAAAGTCGGGGCTTTACGTTCGTTTCTGGTAACAATCAAGTCTTCTGCTCCCACACCACGATCCAAAACGCGATCCATTTCATATTTTGGATCATAAGAACTTTGCACTGCTTCCGAACCATTTGAAAAACTTCTTAGAGCACTATTTGCAATATTTGCTGCGTAGTTTTTTAAAATTTCGCGAGCGGCGTCTAAACTTTCTACACGATTTAATGTTTCACGAACTGCTTTACTTGCTGGAAAACCTTTTGTGTACCAAAGCAAATGTTTACGCGCTAAAATTGCAGCAAGCTTATTATTGCCATAATGCTCTTGTTGATACGAAATATGTCGCATCACCAAATCTAACCATTCTGCGAAACTTGGGGCAACAGGTTTATTGTTTAATATTTCTTGAAATATCCAAGGGTTTCCTAATGCACCGCGGCTGACCATCACAGCATCGCATTGTGTATTGTGTTGCATCAAATATGCAGAGGAATAAGAAAAAAGATCTCCATTGCCCACTTTAACAACTTTTGATGAAAATCGCTTGCTCACTTCAATGGCTTTTGCAATATTTTTATGATCACAAGGAGTTTCATAGCCTTCAGAACGCGTTCTGCCGTGCACAGTAAACATATCAACATTTTCAAGCAACGCTCGCTCTGTGGTGTCTGTAACAGAAATAGCATCCCGAGTATAGCCAATGCGATATTTTACAGAAAGAGGGCGATTTGTTGCTGCCCGTGATTGTTTGATTGTTTCAGTGATGCGTTGCGGGTCTTTGAGAAAACCACTGCCGCACCCTGCATTGACGACTTTTTTAACAGGACAACCCATATTAATATCAATGGTATCAAATCCTTGCTTATCAAGATAGCGAATGGCGGAGGCCACTTGTTCGGAACAAGGACCTGTCACCTGAACCCCAAGCACAGATTCTTGTGCATGGCGCGCCATCATTTCAAATGTTCTTTTATTTTGATATGCAATTGCCGTAGCAGATAACATTTCTACATAAGTCAATCCGGCACCCATTTCTTGACAAATTCTTCTAAAAGGAATGTCAGAAACTCCTGCAAGAGGAGCCAGAAAGACACGATTTTTAACAACTAAATCACCAATTTGTATAGGCTGATTAAAAAAATTCACAGGACTCATTCCTTTGCCATTTTATCTTTGATTAATTGACCACACGCTGCTTGAATGTCTCTTCCCTTTGACAAACGCACTGTAGCCACCATACCAGCTTTTTTAAGCTCGGTTTGAAAAGCATACACTCTGCCTAAATCAGGCCGGCGAAATGAAGCGCCTGTGTGCTCATTTAATGGTATCAAATTGATTTTTACAGATATGCCAGTGAGCAATGCGATCAATGCTTGAGCGTGCGCCGTTGTATCATTAATTCCACGTAGTAATGTGTATTGAATCATAAATTTTCTTTTTGGGAATTTTTGTGAAAAGTCTTTTAATACAGAAATTACTTCGGTTATGGGACTCTTGAGATTAACTGGCATAATTTTACTTCTTTCCTCATCAAAAGGAGAATGCAAAGACAATGCCAACGCAACTTTAGAATAATTAAGAACTTTTTGTAGTTGAGGAAGAAGCCCGACAGTGCTGATTGTAACCTTATTGGGCGAAAAGTTGAGTGCAAGGGGATCACAAAATATTGTGGTACTTTCTAACACATTATCTATATTATCAAGGGGTTCACCCATTCCCATATACACAATATTGGTCACTCTAGGATAAGAAGACAAATCATTTGCAAAATTTTCTGAACGCCAACGCTCTGCAAGAAGTACCTGTGCAACAATCTCATCAGAAGTCAAACTCCTTTGTAACCCCATACGACCAGTCTGACAAAAACGACAACCTTGCTCGCAACCGACTTGCGTTGAAAGACATTGGGTCAGTCTGCCTCTTTCTGGAATTAAAACACTTTCAATCAACTTGCCATCACGTTTAAGGCGCATCACAAACTTAACAGAACCATCATGCGAACTGCATTGATATTCAGCAATTTCTAAAGGCAAATCGAGAGAAAACTGTGCGTCAAACCAGTTCTTAACATCCTGACTCAGCTCAATAAAATGATCAACTTGACTTTTTTTATGCTTATAAATATTGCGAAATATAGTATCGGCGCGCAACTGCGCCTTTGCTTTTCCAAAGAAACTTGAGAGGAGTTCAACAAGTGCAACTCTTTTTTGACCGTAAAATGGAATCATAATTTTTTTACCTTAATATTACCCACCTTAATGGTGTTTTCTTTTCAATCAAAGTATAAATTGATGGTCAAGTTCTTTTTGCATTAATTAAGTTTTATGCTATCTTCTCAATTTATTATGAAAATTTAGGAGACTTTGAATGGAATTTAGAAACGAAATCATACCGCAAGACATTTTCCAAAACTTCATGAATGTCACACCTAAACACTTACATAATCAAAAACTAAATTTTCAACGAATTTCTATACATCATTCACGTATTTTATACGCAATAAATAATAATAATCAAACAACAATCCCTATTTCTGATGCATGCACAATCGAAAATGGGGGCATTATATCAAATGCCGTATTTAACGAAATTACCAATAACACTGATTTAAATTTTGTTAAATCAACATGTTTAAAACAATGGATCCGCAATTCTTTGGTAACATGTATTCCTGCTGCAGGAGCTGCTGCACGTTTTTTTTGTGACTTACAAAAATTAATAAATTCAATTGAAGAAACAGTTCCTGAATTAAAAAAACTCATTAATAAAAATGAAATTATTATTAATGATAAAAGAAGAAATCAAATTATAGATTATTTAAATAATTTTATTTTGAGTTCTTTTTTAGAAAAAACTATGAATTCAAAATTATATAAAAATAACAATACTATTTTTGATACTGTGAATTTTATAAAATCACAACTATTTAATAAAAATACAATTATAAAATCACAACACATTAACAATATTTTGGTAACATATACAATTTCTAATTTTATACTAGAAAACTATCAAAACATCCCTAAAGCTTTACTTCCTGCTACAAATGAGAATGATACTTTTTTAAAGCTTAAAATTATAGAACAATTTCATCTTTTTCATTCTTTAGGAAATGTATTAATTGTGCCACCAGAAATGAAAAATAATTTTGAATTAGAAATTCAAAAAGTAATATCTAATTTTACCGATCAAAAATATATATCCAACATTGATAATAATGTAAATTATAAAAATTATGTCAATAACTGGATTGTTTTAGAACAAGGTTTTGATTTATCAACAATTCGCTTTCATATAGATGGAAAGCCTTACCTTGATTCAAATGGAAATATTTCTCTTGTTTCTGCAGGACATGGAGAGCTTATTCACCTTTTTAATGATATCGCAGATAGCTTTCCGGAAGCTGAATGTTTGCACATCAGAAATATTGATAATATTATTGGAACACAAGAAACGCAGCAAGATGCATTGCTAAATTTAAGTAAAGTATTTAAAGTAGTGCGCCAGTGTCTAGAATATTTGCGGTTACAGATCCAAATCATAGTAGAAAATAAAAATAATCTCCATAAAGCTAAAATTAGTGACATTGAAGTTTTTAATATTCTGCTTTATTTTTCTAAGCTTATAAATAATAATTCTTTACATAAAGAATTATTAAATTGTTATCAACAAGAACAATCTATTTCATTTTTGTTAATTATAAAAACTCTTGGACAACTGTTTCATTGGCCATTAGATGAATTTCAAAATTATAATATAACAACATGGATACAACTTTTAGATAAATTAGAAAATCCTTTATCCGTTTTTGGCGTTGTTCAAAAAGAAAAAAATGATACAGGAGGCGGTCCCGTTTTTGTAAAGTTACAAGACAACTCAAATATTAAATTATGTCTAGAAATGCCTCATGCCTCAGAAAATGATTGTAAAAATTATTTTGGTGACAATGGTAAAGTCACTCACTTTAATCCTGTATTGGTATTTTTTGAGTTAAGAACTCATGATATTTCTAAAAATGAAAAAGAAAAAATAGGAAAAAAAGTTAATTATGCAAAACTTTTTGACGAACGTTTTTGGTTATTAACACAAAGGGAACACATGGGGAATCCAGTGTGTTACCATGAAACTGTGTTGTATGAACTTATTGGAAACTCTGCAGTAACAAATTTATTGTTTATTGAAGTTCCTCGTTCTCTTTTTCATCCACACAAATCTTATGCAGACACCATAGGTAAAAGTAGGCACTCTTATGGATTTGACGAAATTATTTCTTAAATCAAAACATGGAATTATTGATGCACAATTACAAACAAAGCAAGTAGCTCTTACCTTATTTTCTGCTCTTAAATCTCAACTCGAACAAGATTTAAAATATTTAACATTGCAAAAAGATCTTGATGATGATCTTTTTTTTAGTAAAGTTCAAATATTATTTGGCCAGTATTCAGACGAATCTAAAAATAAAACAAATACAACACACAAAGACAAACGTTATTTATTTATATATATCCCAGGAAATGCTGGATTTTTAATTGAACCAAATACAACTTTTGATACTTTAAATATGTACAGAGCAACCCGTGTTTATCAACATTTAGGAAGCACTAAAGAAGACAATACTTTAACCCCCTATTTTGTACTTAAAAGTGACATTATTGGGGAATTTAAAATACTGGATGAAAACTATGTGAGAGTTTCTGACAATCAAAAAACGTTATCTGTAGCACAAATGAGCGAAATGCTAATACTTTTATCGGACTCTATGAAATAACACCTTTGAAGTTTCACTATACTTAACGCCAATAATAATAGAAATTAAAACACAAAATATCCCTAAAAAAGTATTTAACCCAAAAGGCTCGTTAAGTAAAAGTATTGCAAATATTGCAGCGCTAATAGGAACAACTCCTGTTAGTAATGCAGCGGTACTAGTGTCAATTTTAGCGATCCCTTTATTATAAAATACGTAAAACAAAGCCCCGCTAAATAATCCAATCAAAAAACTAAATACCCAAATATTAGCCTCTAAAGTAAAGATATTAAAACCATTACAACAATAATAAATAAAAAAAGGCAAACACACTATTGCATTGAATAAGTTTATGAGCAATCCAGAAACTAACGGACATACTTTGATATTGATCATTTTTGCAAATACAGTAAATAATGCCTCAGGTATCATAGCAATAAAAACAATAATATTCCCAATCACCATACTTGATGAACCTAAAACATGAAGTGATAACTCACCATTAACATGTATTTTATTAATATTTAAAAACATAACACCGATAAAAACTAAAACAATTGAAGCCAGATGCACTCTTTTTAATGGGTATTTTAAAATAAAAAAAGAAAATATTGCTATCAATGTAGGAAGAGAACTCCCAATAATACCGACAGATGTTGCTGTTGTGTTGTCAAGACCTAAAATATAAATTAAATTAAAAATCACCCCACCAGATAAAGCCATTAATAAATAAACTATCCAGTCTTTTTTAGAAAATCTTTCTTTAGTTAAATAAAAAGCAAAATTTCTTTTAACAATGTAAGTAACAAAAAACAAAATTAAAATTCCAAATAAATAACGAATTTCAAGCAAAACCAGAATAGGCACCTTACCGACTATAAATTTATTTAAGACAACGTTAATGCCAACAAATAAGTTGGCAAGCAGCATCTCAAAAACACCTATTAAATAACTTTTACTCAAATGCACGTTCACAATTCACCTTTTTCGATAAATTTGTCATTATTTCTTATACAAGAAATTTTAAAAAATCAATAGAAGGCTTTGACGTGACATTTTTTCTAACAAAGTTAAAAGCATCGATTTCTTGCCAATAATCTTCTTTTTGAGCAATAAATCTTCGGTAAGCTGAAACGGCTTTCATACCAGCTGTCTCATTGAGAGAAAGCAGCACATCTTCTGCATAGTCAAGCAGAGCATGAGAAATTTCGAGATTGTTGATGTCGGATTTTTTTATATTATTCAAATCAATATGAAATTTTTTTAAAATTTTCCAGGTATTTCTTCTGGTTTTATTGTTTTTTAATAATGCATAAAAAAAAGCGACGGGAGCTAAAGAATGCTCAAAAGGCTGCGCATCAATATGACGAATTTCTAAAAAATCACGCAAACGGAGATCGGGAAATAAAGTTGCCAAATGATTTTCCCAACTTTCAATTGTTGGCCTTGTCCCTTTATACCCATTCTTAAACCATTGCTCAAAAGTTAACTCCTGATACAATGGCTGCTCGTGAATTGGTAAACCCTCAATAAAAAAGACATACGCTTTTTTGGCCCACTGTGCATACGCACATTCTATATTTTCTGCAAACAATAACTGAGCGGGTATTCTTGAACGAGAGGGATCCATTTTTTTCCATATTTCTTGGCGTTCCGAATAAGTCGTTATTTTTTTATTTTTGAAAAACTTTGAATTTGCAAAAAGATGTCTAGTCAGAGGAATCAGAATTAAGGTTAAATTCACGGCATCTTGCCAGTTTTTATCACCAAAAATGTCTAAATTTGCTTGAACTGTTGCTGTATGCCGCATCATGTCAATACCGCGTAATTGCGGTGCAGACTGAAAATAACGCGTCATAATTTGATAACGTTCTTTTGGCAATAATAAAGGGTGATCATCTAAAGCGATTGGATTTGTGCCATGCGATAAAAAAACCAAATTTCCATCTGAAGCAGTTTCAATAATTTTTAATCCATGAACAACATTTGTCACCAAATCAGAAATTTTTTCGAACGGAGCCGATGAAAATTCTAACTGCCCACCTGGTTCAACGCTCACATTTCCTCCCTCTTTAAAAAAAATATCTGTAATTAAGGAGGAGGATTCGTCGTATTTAATTTTTAAAGGATTAGACACTTCTGCAATACGTTTTAAAAAGGCTTGGATCTCAATTTTTGAAGAGGAGGTACCAATTGGAGATAAAGTTTGCGTGTCATAGGCATGCATTTCCATTTCTATGCCTATTTTTTCTGTATCTTTTCGAGTGCTTTTAATACTTTGAACCCAAACTCGAGAACACAATTTATCATCTAACTGAGTAAAATTAACCATTAAAAAAAGCTCCGCATTAAAAAACAAAAAGATAACCTATTTTTTTTGTATAATAGGATCAAGTTGCAGAGCAAAATCAGAAACGCCTTCAGTCCGCAGTGCATCCATAACTGTTACAACTGAGTTATATTCCGCACTTTTATCAGCACTAATCATTGCTACAATTTTTTGTTTTAACAGAATTGCATTTTTTGCTATTTCTTTTAATTGTTCTATGGCAACAATTTTTCCATCCAGCATAATGCTTCCATTTTTATCGATAGAGATATTAAAAGTTTTTTGATTTTCTAACTTTTCTGCAGAAGCTGCTTTAGGAAGTTCGAGTTTCATGCCTTTATTCACTAAAAAATGCGCTGTTACCATAAAAATAACAAGCAACACCAAAACCACATCAACAAATGGAGTGATATTGATGTCAACAATTGGCTCATCATCGCCACCAATTTTATTGCTACCAGCCATAAACAAACACCTCAACTTTATTTTTTATTAGAACCTAAGTGGGTCATGATGATCCGAGACGTTGCATCACTGTTTGCTATTTTCTTTTTTATAGAGCGATTAAAAAAATTGTAAGAAACAACAGCTGGTATTGCCACCAAAATTCCAAGGGCAGTTGCCACCAATGCCTCAGAAATTGAAGACATAATAACCTCGGGGCCGGGATTTGCTGCGGTAGCAAGTGCATGAAATGCTTCTATAATTCCAATTATTGTACCAAATAATCCAATAAATGGTGTATTGCTGCCTAATGTTCCTAAAACAACCGTCCCTTTTTCTAACTTAGTTTTGGCTGCAATCATTGTGGCGTTCATGGACTCTTCTGCGGCTTTCATACTATCTTTAGCACGCATTAATCCAATAGCTGCAACATTTGCTTCAAGCATTTTGTGCCCAGAACACCATGCTGACGTTTGCTCAATAGGCTCAGAAGAATTTAGCCGTTCTGTCAGATTTTTAATAAACTCTCCAAAATCTCCTCGAGTTTTTTGCAATGCAATAATGCGATCAATAATAATAGCTAGATTTAATATGCTACACAAAATCAGCAAATACATCACCCACTGTGCACCTGTTGCTAATGCGATTTTCAAAAATTCTTGGGTTACATTCATGATTTTTCTCCGCAAAGTTGCTTTTTGCTTTAACTTAAACTGTAAATTCTAAGTTTTCGTAAATATCAACCAAATGTTCTTTTGCTCTAGGCAATGCAGGGCGTTGTAATGCGATTTCAACATCTGTGACGTATTCTATTTTGCGAATTCCGCAAAGCACACTGGTCACCCCTGGATACCAAGCGAGAGTTGCGACAACATATTGAGATAAGGTTGCATCATCATAGCCTGGCACGTCTTCTAATTGCATTTTTGCTAATGCTTCCAAATCATGAGCGAGTTTTGACCAATTTGCCAACCCTCTTTGCATCCCCTCATCCAAATCTTGTGTCTCTTTTTGATTTATATTAGGTCGCGTCAAACGAACAAGCCCATCATTAAACATCGCATTAAAAGGGCGGTTGATCATGACACCGATGTCATTCTTTTGGGCATAAGACAAAGTGGATTCGCCAGTATCCTCAATGTCATACAAAGCGGGCGAAACTTCTAACCAGTTCATTGGCATTTGCACAACTTTAAAATGAGAATCAGACGAAATTGATTTAGCAATATCATGCACTCTTTTAATAGAAACAGCAGAAAATTCTTCGATGGGAGCACCTAAGTTATTAGAGCTGATGCCATAAGACTTTATTTTGCCACAAGCAACAAGCTGCTCAAGGCACATAAAACTCTTTTGCAGTCGTTCATAAAAAATAGTGTGTGCTTCTTCTTGCGCCATGCCATCAAGTTCAAAACGTTTCAACATATATTCAGGATTGTGCAACAAATAAACGTCTAAGGTTTCTATACCGAGACGACTTAAACTTCGATCAATTTGATCGTAAATAAAAGAAGGGTGAATGCAATGCCACGTTTCTTCGCCAAATTTACTAATTTCTTGAAAACCTTTTCCTTGTAATTCTAGCGATTTTGCTAATTCTATGTTTGCCCCTTGTATGTAGCCAACTTTTGAGACCAAGACAATATTTTCTCGTTGAATCACTTTTTCTGCAATCAATTTACTCAACGCTTTGCCAATTAATAACTCAGACTGGCCGTATCCATAATTAGAGCTAGTATCAATTAAATTTAACCCTTTACGCAGAGCGGTTTCTAAAGCATTCGCCGATTCGGGAAAGCCCAATTGTTTTGCAAAACCAACTCGATATGTGCCAAATCCAACAGGAGAAACCTTAGGGCCTCCTTTATATAAAGATCGTCTGCGTGATTCAAATACACGCCCCAAACTTTGCGAAGACGGTTGTGTTGCATCGGCTGTTGCAAAACCAAGATGACAAGACATAAATATTTCCTTTGTTTTAATAAGTCTGACTCAATCCCTGCATCGGCGAGACGCGAGACGCCTTCCATGCAGGGTATAATGCTCCAAAAAATGAAAGCAAAATAGAGGTAAACAATGCGATGAGAATCAAATGCGAATCAATTTGTACCGGAACTTTTTTGAGATAATAAAATTTTTGAAAATCTCCTAATGGTATTCCAGCAAATATTTTTAAAATAAGAAGACCGGATAATACGCCTGTCAAAGAACCCAATACACCCAAAACAAATCCAGAACACACAAAAACTCGAATTATAATAGATTTTGTAGCACCTAATGCGCGCAGCAACGAAATGTGGGGAGCTCTATCCATAACTGTTAAACTTAATGTAACAATAATATTAAATCCAGCGACAAAAGAAATAATCAAAACAATAAGTTTTATTGCAGTTCCATCGCGTTCAATTTGCTCAAATAAACCTCTATCAATTTGTTGCCAAGCAATGACATTATAAGGAAGCAAACTATTTAATTCTTGAGAAACGGACAAGGCATCATCTAAATTTTGTAATCGAATTTCAATACCACTTGCCCAGCTTTCTACTCCAAACAGTTTAACTCCATCTTCAAAATTCATGAGAACCTGTTTTTTATCATACTCAGACAAACCCGTACTAATAAAACCTGTGACAAATAATTTGTTATAGCGAATGCCTACCCGACCATTTTCATGAGCAAAAGTCATGAGAGTGACCGTATCGCCAATTTTCGCATTTAAAGAATCTGCCAATTCACTACCTAAAATGACATGCGGCAGCAATTCTGGAGTAGAGGTATCATCTTTTGTATTTCTTGAGCGATCAATCAAGGGGCTTATTGCATTTAGGGTTTTTAATGCATCAATAGGATTGATGTATTTTTGCAAACTGTCTTTTGATGATGATGCTGTGCCTTCTATAGCACGAATATAAACCGCTGACGTCTGACGCCCTAATCCCATCACAGACTCCTGATAAATAAAGCGACTCATTGAATGAATAGGCGCAGGAATGATGGACTCTAATTTTTTTTCAAACTGCATTGGATTGCTAATTCCAGACTGAGAATAAATAATAATATTAGGATTTGTAGAAGAAATTATGCTTTTTAATTCTGTTTGAAAACTATTTAAAATAGTAATGACGACCAAAAATGCGGCAACACCAAAAGCAATTCCTAGCACTGAAACTATTGAGGTAAAGCTTAAAAATTTTGAATTTTTCTTACAAATAAAATTTAATGCAAGTCTTAATATCAAATTCACTTCTTAACCCCATGAATCAAAAATTACTTTTTTTGAATTGACTCTTTACGCAACTTTAAAACGCAGAGACTGTCAGCAATTTTATCATTTACCACATACTTTTTTTATCGAAAGGGGAAGAACATAAAAATTATACCTAAATGACTCGAGTTTTAGTCCTTGACAAACAAACGAGGAGTCTCATCTTAACAACGATGGGGATTGATCTTCTCCTCAATTATATAGAATTGAGTCATAAAAAGACTTATATTATAATAAAAAAAGGAGTTATAATTTATGGCTCTCCAATTGACACATAGAGCACAACAAGCCGTCAATGAATCTCATGCCTTAGCAAAACAAAACGGCAATCCAGAGCTGACACCTGCCCATATTCTCTATACGATTTTTAAAGAAGAAGAAGAAATTGTTAAAATGGTGTGTCAGCATTTAGGAATTAAAATCTCTAATGTAACAGGAGAATTTAAAAAAATCATTGATCTTTTACCAAAAGTTTCTGGAGGAAACGATCCAACCAACAGCCCTTTTTTAACCGCCTACTTAGAATCTGTAGAAAAAATACGAAAAGAGTTACGCGATGAATTTATTTCAATTGAACATTTTTTAATTGCTGCGCCAATTAGTAAACAACAATCCTTAAATTCACTATTTCAAAAACTTAATTTAGATTCTAGTACTTTACAAAAAGCTGTTTATAGCATCAGAGGTAACAACACCGTGACAGATCAATCACCCGAAAATAAACTTGGCGTTCTAGAAAAATACGCTCGCGATCTTACAAAATTGGCTGAAGAAAATAAACTTGATCCCGTAATTGGCAGAGACAGCGAGGTCAGACGCGTTGTGCAAATTCTCTCGCGTCGTACCAAAAATAATCCAATTTTAATTGGAGAACCAGGCGTTGGTAAAACAGCCATTGCAGAAGGTCTCGCGCAACGTATTATTCGGGGAGATGTCCCTGAAACCTTAAAAAACAGAAAAATTCTTGGTTTGGATATTGCATCACTGGTTGCCGGCGCAAAATTTAGAGGAGAATTTGAAGAACGCCTTAAAGCTGTTTTAAAAGCAGTGCAAGATGCATCGGGAAAAATTATTTTGTTTATTGATGAAATTCACACAATGGTAAAAGCTGGTGGAGGCGAAGGCTCAATGGATGCAGGAAACATGCTAAAACCAGCACTTGCCAGAGGTGAACTGCGCTGTATTGGTGCTACAACTCTTGATGAATACCGAATTATCGAAAAAGATCCTGCTTTAGAGCGTCGCTTTCAACCTGTTATGGTTCATCCACCAAGCGTAGAAGATACGATTACAATTTTACGTGGATTAAAAGAAAAATATGAAATTCATCATGGAGTCCGCATAAAAGACAATGCGCTCCTTGCTGCAGCAACATTGTCTGATCGTTATATTCCAGATCGCTTTTTGCCAGATAAAGCAATTGACCTTATTGATGAAGCGTCAAGTCGCCTTAAAATTCAGCTTGATAGTGTTCCCGAAAAAATTGATACAATTGAGCGTAAAATTTCGCAGTTTAAAATTGAATTGGTTGCTTTGTCAAAAGAAACAGATAAGCAGTCAATAACTAAAAAAAATGAAATTGAAACCCATTTAAAAGAACTCGAAGTTGATGCAAAAAATTTACGCGAAAAATGGCAGCTTGCCAAAGGAAGTGTGAATGAAATCAATCAACTTAAAAAAGAAATTGAAAACGCTAGGGTGCGCATGGAAGAAGCAGAAAGACATGCAGATTATGCTCGTGCGAGTGAAATTAAATTTGGTGAAATGCCCAAATTACAAGAACGCCTTCGCTCACTGACCAACACCGCATCAGATTCTAAAAATAGTGACGCCTCTGTGTATTTAAAAGAAGAAGTTGATGCAGAGGATATTGCAGCTGTTGTTTCAACCTGGACAGGGGTACCTGTCCAAAAATTATTTTCTGCAGAAAAACAAAGACTACTTCAATTAGAAACAGAACTACAAGAAAGTGTTGTAGGACAAGACCATGCACTCCGCGCCGTCGCAAATGCGATTCGTTTGACGCGCAGCGGCTTGAAAGATCCAAACAAACCTATGGGATCTTTTTTGTTTTTGGGCCCTACAGGTGTGGGAAAAACAGAAACCGCAAAGGCGCTTGCAAAAAGTTTATTTGATTCTGAAAAATCAATTATTAGAATTGATATGTCTGAGTATATGGAACAACATTCTGTGGCTCGATTGATTGGTGCACCTCCAGGTTATGTTGGTTTTGAAGAAGGCGGACAACTGACTGAAGCCGTTCGCCGTAAGCCTTATTCTGTGGTGTTATTTGATGAGATTGAAAAAGCCAACCCTAAAGTGCTCAACGTTTTATTACAAATGCTTGATGAAGGACGGCTGACAGATGGCCAAGGGAGAACAATTAATTTTCAAAATTGTATTGTAATCATGACAAGCAATATCGGTGCACATCGTATTTTAGAAGCACCACCACATGAGCGCGATCACACAAAACTAAAAAATGCTGTTATGGAAGAATTATTACAGTTTATGCGTCCTGAACTGTTAAATCGTATTGATGAAACCGTTATCTTTAATGCATTGAGTGAGACTGTAATTGAAAAAATTGTTTCAATTCATGTTGCTAAATTAAATGCTCGTTTGCTTTCTCAACAACACATGCAACTCGAAGTGACTCCGCAATTGATTTCGCGCATTGCTCAAGAAGGCTGGGACATTAATTTTGGGGCGCGTCCTTTAAAACGCTCACTACAAGAAAAAATAGAAATCCCTCTTTCAATAGAATTATTAAACGGAAAGTTTAATGAAGGAGATATCATTTTTGCTCACGAGAATGAAAATCAAGAAGTTGTTTTTACTAAAAAATAACTTCTTATATTTTCCGTTTATAAAAAACAAATAATCATTTTAATATAAAAATAAAATTTTTCTTATTTTTTAATGTTTATTTATATTGTGATTGATCAATTTTTAATCTTAGTTTATATTAAGTGCTGTAAATTTGTGTAAATATTACTATTACACGTAAAAATTTTAATTAATAAAGATTTTATTATAAATTCCATTTAAATTTAATATACAAATTGTGATCGAGAATACACTATAGTTAAATATTTTTAAATTATTGTAAAAAAATTGAGGGATTTATGTACAACTTTGCAATGATAGGCAACTGCAATGTTTCTGCACTTATTGCTACAAATGGTGATATCGCATGGTGTTGTCTTCCAAACCCAGATTCAGAACCAGTTTTTGGAAATATGCTCGATCAGAATGGTGGCGTTTTTAAAATTACAGTTCTTGAAAAAGAACTCACATTATCGCAAAATTACATAAAAAATACAAATATTGTTGAAACCATTATCAACAATAAAGAAAATAAAATATCAATTGTTGATTTTTCACCAAGATTTTACAAAAACGACAAAATTTATATGCCAAAAATACTCGTTAGAAAAATAATTCCTTTAAGTTTAAATCCCAATCTTAAAATTTTAATTCAACCCGTTGAGGGATGGAATAAAAAAAAATCTCAATTCAAAATTTGCTCTAATTTTTTAAACTTTAAATTAAGCAAAGGTGAGCTAAAAATTTTTAGTTCTTTAGATTTATCTCAGTTAAAAAATGAGTTTACAATTTCTATATCAAAACCAATCTACTTTGTATTAGCCTGGGACGACGAAGAAATATTATTGAATCACATTGAACAAGATTGTGAAGATTTGTTCTCGCAAACTTTAAAATATTGGAGAAACTGGGTAAAACACACATCTTTACCTAGTCTTTTTCAACGCGAAGTCATTCGCAGTGCCTTACTGTTAAAACTTCATTGCCACGAACCTTCTGGAGCAATTTTAGCTTCAATATCAACAAGTTTACCAGAAGAATGGAACGCGAATCGCAACTGGGATTATCGATTTTGCTGGATTCGCGATGCCTATTTTACAATTATTTCTTTTTATAAATTAGGACATTTTGAAGAAATTATCAGCATCTTAAAATTTATTTTAAAAATAATAAAGAACTTAGATGAAAATCAAATCATATTAAAGCCAGTTTATGCAATTGATGGCACTCTTCCGCTCCCAGAAACTGAAATCAAAAATTGGACAGGTTATCAAAACAATTCTCCGGTCAGAACAGGAAACCAAGCTGCCGAACATATTCAAAATGATGTCTATGGAGAAGTATTAAATATATTATTGTTGTTATATTGTGATGAAAAATTTATAGAATTACGCGATGACTATTATATTGAAATTATAGAACAACTTTTATTAAATTGCTACCATTTGCGCAACGTTCCTGATGCAGGAATATGGGAAATCCGCAACAATTGGACTGTGCACTCATTCACCTCAATTATGTCTTTGCATGCAATAAAAAGAGTAAAATTTTTACTTAACAGAAAAATACTACAATTTAAAAACAACAATATGTATAAAATATTTGAAGAAATTGAAGAGAGCTTGTTAAAATGTGTTAAAGACAAAATTTTATTTGGTGATATAACAACTCAATTTTTAGATGCAAGTTCCTTAAATATTATTAAATACCAGCTTTTAACTAAAGAAATTCAAAAAGAAACTTTACTTAAAGTATTTCAAGAACTCTCATTTAACAATAAATCATTAAATAATTTTAGCTTTATTTATAGGTACAAAAAACTCGATGATTTTGGAATTCCTAAAACTCCATTTTTGCTTTGTTCTTTTTGGTTTATTGAAGCACTCACAAAACAAAATAAATTTTTTATAGCTAGGCGTGCATTAAAAAATATTTTAAGAGCAAGTAATCATGTTGGGCTTTTTGCAGAACATTTTTGTCCGCAAGAAAATTTACAATTAGGAAATTTTCCGCAGTGTTATTCTCATGCTGGATTAATTCATGCTGCTTTTGCTGTGAGTCCTTCTTGGGATGATATTGAACATTAATTATGCATTTTATGCATCAATTTCAAAATATTTTTTTACGCATTGGAGCGCAAGTGCATCTGTTGAATCCATGATAAATAATGATTTTTCTCCAATTTTATTATTTAAGCAAGGGGTTAAATCGGTGCATGCTGAAATAATACTATCACAATTATTTTTTTCGCAATATTCGTACAATGACTTCCATAAATTTTTAGAATGAGTTGAAAGTCCTGTTTGCTTTATTGAGATCACAAGCTCAGATACAATATTTTGCAAGGTTTCATCATGAAAAAAAGTCACCGCAGCTTTTTTAAGTTCCTCTTGATAATAACCTGTTTTTATTAATGGTGTTGTTGCCAAGAGAGCAGGGAATGTGTATTTTTTAGGCATAATTTTTATAGTTTCGTTAACGATATTAAGCACAGGCACATCGATGAGACTTGAAATAAAATCATAATAGGTATGCGCATAATTACTTGGAATTGCCAAGTAATTGACTTTTGCTTGTTTTAAACTTTCAACTCCTTTTTGAATACAGTTTTTCATGGAACCATGATCGATATTTTCTACTGTATAAGATGGAGTTGCAAGAGAATAAATTAACATATTTGGATAATCAGAATCATTTTTAGCCCCATATAGTTCATGGGAATAATGTATAACTTTTTCTAAAAAAGAAATCATACTACGAGGTCCCATGCCTGCAAGTATACCAACAACAATATTTGAGGACATGATTTATTACTCCATTTATTCTGACAAATGCTAATCATAACGTTAAAATCGTATGAGTGTAAAAGCAAAACGTATAGTAGATTTTTAAAATTCTCTCATATATGGGTATATAAAAGCAAATCCCATTTTTCAGTGGAGGGGTTCATGCTATCAAAAAAATTATTGCGCAACACAATGCAAAGGAGCCCAAATTTCCATGGAAACACAACAAACACTTAAGTCTCCAGACGGAAATATTTCTTTTACTAAACAAGAAATCCTTGATGATTATCGTATTGCGATTCGCAGTCGTATAACAAGTCAAATTGGAAGAAAAGAAGTTTTAACTGGTAAAGCAAGTTTTGGAATATTTGGAGACGGTATAGAGCTAGCTCAAATAGCAGCAGCAAAAGTATTTAAAAATGGTGACTTTAGAACAGGATATTATCGTGATCAAACCTTTGAAATGGCAATTGCGAATGTCAATGTAACACAATTTTTCTCGCAACTTTATGCAGACCCAAATATTCACAACGAACCACACTCAGGCGGAAGACAAATGAACTCTCATTTTGCTTCGAGAATGCTTGATGATTCTGGAATGCATACAAATCTTCTGACAACAAAAAATTCTGTGTCAGATATTTCACCCACTGCTGCACAAATGGCGCGCATGCTTGGCCTTGCTTATGCTTCAAAGTTATACAAAAACCTTCCCAATCTTTTAGAGCATACCAAAAATTTTACCAACAATGGCAACGAACTTGTCTTTGGGAGTATTGGCGATGCTTCAACTTCAGAAGGTATTTTTTTTGAAACAATGAACGCGGCAGGCGTTTTACAAGTGCCACTGATTGTTTCGGTATGGGATAATGGTTACGGCATTTCTGTTCCCCGTTCGCTGCAAACAGTACAAGACTCCATTTCAAAAGCATTATCTGGTTTTGCATCACAAAAAGAGGGGGTTGGCATTGATATTTACCAAGTTGCAGGCTGGAACTATGCAAAACTGTGTTCTGTGTATGCAGAAGCAGCACAAAAAACCCGCAACACTCACAAACCTGCTCTCATTCATGTTATCGATCTCACACAGCCTCAAGGGCATTCTACGAGCGGCAGCCATGAACGCTACAAATCAAAAGAACGCCTTGAATGGGAAAAAGATCATTGTTGTATCAAAAAATTTCGCGAATGGATTGTTGAAAATAGTTTTGCAACTCAAGAGCAACTTGATCAAATTGATATAGAAGAAAAACAATTTGTGGAAAAAAGTCGTCAAAAAGCGTGGGATCTTTTTATTGAACCCATTCAGCAAGAGCGAAGTACAATAATAAAAATATTAAAAAATATTGAACAAAATACTCATTATACAAATCAAATTAAAGATATAATTTTTAATTTAGAAAATGCAATTTCTTTAAATCGCCGTACCTTACAATCAAATCTATTTAAAGCAATCATTATTTTAGCAAAAGAAAACTCCTTAGAAAAAAAAGAATTACTCAGTTTTTATCAATATTTTACTAAAAAATACTCAAAAATTTATGAAGCAAAACTTTACAGTGAATCCACAATATCACCATTATGTGTTCAACCACAGCCCCCAACTTATTCAAGTGAACCAGAGCTTGTTGACGGTCGCGTCATTTTGCAACGCTGTTTTGAATTTCACTTAAAAAATAATCCGCTTTTTTTTATTATCGGTGAAGACGTTGGAAAGCTTGGCGATGTCAACCTAGTTTTTGAGGGCTTAAACGCTAAATTTGGTGATTTTCGCGTTACAGATACAGGTATTCGGGAAACAACAATATTAGGTCAAGGACTCGGAGCTGCAATCCGCGGATTACGTCCACTTGTCGATATTCAATATTTAGACTATTTGCTTTATTGCATTCAAACAGCGTCAGACGACTTGGCAACACTCCATTACCGCACTGCTGGCGGTCAAAAAGCTCCTGTGATAATTAGAACAAAAGGCCATCGTCTTGAAGGAATCTGGCACACAGGCTCACCTCTTTCGATGATTCTTGGGGCAATCCGTGGCATGTACGTCTGTGTTCCGCGAAATATGACCCAAGCCGCAGGTCTTTACAATACTCTCTTGCAAGGCGATAACCCTGCCCTTGCGATCGAAGTGCTCAATGGCTATCGTTTAAAAGAAGCCATTCCAAATAATTTAGAATCCTTTAGTGTGCCATTAGGGCATCCTGAAGTGTTAAAAAACGGAAACCATTTGACTGTTGTAACATATGGAGCCTGCTGCCGTATTGCATTAGAAGCAGCTCAAGAACTAGAAAAAATTGGAATATCAATAGAAGTTATTGATGTACAAACTTTAATCCCGTTTGATTTAACCGGAACGATTGCCAAATCAATATCAAAAACAAATGCTGTACTGTTTTTTGACGAAGATGTCCCTGGTGGTGGTTCTGCTTATATGATGCAGCAAACATTAGAAAAAAATAACGTTTTTTATCACCTCGACGCAAAGCCGCGCACTTTAACTGCAAAAGAAAACCGCTGTGCTTATGGCCGTGATGGTGATTTTTATTGCAAACCTCAAGTCGAACATGTGTTTGAGGCATGCTATCGTATCATGCAAGAAAGATCGCCTCATATTTATCCCGAAATTTTTACAATAAATGCAATAAATTAAAGGTTTTTTTATACATAATAATAAAAAAATATACTACATAAAATTATAAAATTAACACTAAATATAATATAAGTTTTGCCGATACCTTTTTAAATGCTTGCAACTTAAATAATAGTTAAAAAGGAAATTTTAGATGAAAAAAGTATTTTGTATTTTTATTCTTGTTTTTTTTATTCTTTCATGCAAACAAGAAACCGCTGATAAAAAAAATAATCTCAACATGCCCCAAAGAAACACCACTAACACGATTGAACAAAAAAATCCAAACAATATTTTTACCAAAAAAGGTATTGTTTATGTAAATGAAGAAACAGGAGAATATTACTTCATCGCAAGCGAAGAAATTTTATAATAACTTAATGATACAAATAATTTTTTTAAGTTAAAAATTTTAAAATATTCTTTTCACTTTTTGATGATTTTAAAGGCTTGGTGACGTTTAATTTTTTTCCTTCTACTTTACCATAATTATAATGCTCTGTGTACACTTTATTAGAATTACAATTTTTTTGATTTTGCTTTGGAAAAATATGATTTGTAAAATGATTAAGCTTATGATTCTCAAGAAGAATTAAATGATTTGAAATTTTATCTAATTTATTTATATAACTATTTTTATTTTGACTTATATTTTCTAATTTATTTTGAAAACCTGTAATTAATCCTCTCTGAAATGACAATTTAAACTTACTAGATACAGATTTTTGTGACTGATATTGCAACCACAAAGACTCCATTCTTTCTTGCAGAAAATAAAATACATGTTCAGCCATTAACAAATTTTGTTTGGTACCTAATAACTCAATAGTTTTATGACTTTCATCACATAATGGTTCATATAACTCCGAATATATTACATTTACAAAATAATATCTTTGGAGAATTGCGGATATTTGTAAATATGTATTAGGGACTCTTTTTTTATTAATTTTTATAGTCAAACATTGATATTCTAATTGCTGTTCTCCAATTATTTTATCAATATGATATTTAGAATAAAGTTCATGAACTTTTTCCATTGCTAAAATAGCTTCATGTTCGTTTCCAGATTGTGCTAAATTTAGCAGCCGCTCAATTTTTCGAGAAATAAAAGAATCTTCTGTTTTTAAAAAAGTCTCTTTCCAATGAGTTATTTTTGATTCAATATTTAAACTTGCTTTACAAAACTCAGGAGACACAGCGATGGTTTCGCATGCTTTCAAAAAACCTTTGCCATGGTGATCAGAAGTACCATAAATTTCAGAGGCAATTTGGTGAGCCATTTCATGCTTTAAAACTTGAATCACAATATCCCAAGAATATTCTTTAACAAGTTTAGAAGAGAGCGAAAGCACTTTTTGTTCATGATCCCATTGCCCCCAAGCACTCTTTAAATCTTTGATTATAATCAATGGTTTTTGGAGTTTAATATTATATTGGTAACAAATTTGATCGTACTCTCGATTCAATTGTAAGACCATTTTTGTATGCAAACACTCAAAAATAAAATCAAAATTCATAAAAATTTCTCTTTAAAAAATAAAACAAATTTTACAATTATTTATTATAAAATAATTTTGCAACGAATATCTTTATTATTCCCTAATTGGAGAAAGCGTTGTTTTAGTAGAAAAATTTGTACTTTCTCTGTTTTTTTCAGTAAGTTGATTATCTGAAAGTTTTTGTGTGTAAACAGGAATCACCACTTCTCTGGTTGATCCTCCAGTCAGCACAACATCAACTCGCGTTTTAGGCAGCACCAAACTTTGATCACCCACAAAATAAGTCAACCAATAATCTCCCTCTGGTAAATACACTTCTTCAGGTTTAAAATACATGAGATCAATAGATTTTCCAAAAATAAAAGGACTTTTTGATTCAAAACGCACAAAATCTGTTTTGGTATTTCCGGTTGTATAACGAGTTTCCCATTTGATTTTAACTCGACCTAGTTTATCAATTTTTACAGCCTCTTCAGAGGCAACTAAGTTTTTAAATACGCCTTTTATTCCTTCAATACCATATTCATACTTTTGATCAAAAACGAGAAAAGGCATATCTGCCATAACTGTCATTAAAACAAATGGCATACGGTTGGTATGAACCGTAATTCGAGATGGTGAACGGCATTTTTCATTTTTTGGGCATATTGGAGAAGAAATTTGCACCCCACGTGTTTTGACTTCAGTAATTTCATTTTCAGCCACATCAACAAATTTTTCAATTTCTGTTCCTTCGAGAGCGACTCTGTATTTTCCAGGAAAAACGGGATAATTTGTATTTAACCGAAACAAAACTTTTTCATTCACATAAGCAAAGATTGGTTGTCCACCAGCCTTTAATCGCTCTTCAATTGGAAAATTTCTTGGAGAGGAAATTTTCATAACTCCTAAATTAATTACATAGTTTGAAAAATCTTTTACTTGAATAATTCTTTTAGTACCATTTACTTCAATTTGATACCTTCCTTTTTGTAACCATAAAGTTCCATTTACAGGCGAGGATATTACAAACCTTTTCTCATTAGATAATAAATCCGTTGGTAATGAAAAAAACTTACTAGAATCTGTATTATTTGGAGAAGTTAAAGTAACAGGCCAAAGTGAAACTTTTTTATCTGAAAAAATTGTAGGTTGCGTATTCAGTTCAACATTTCTTCCAGAAATAGAAATCGTATTTTGGCCTGGTAACACATCAAACTCAGACCTATTATTGTACCAATGTTCTTGTTTATTCATTGGATCATTGCATAAACTATTAAAAGTATTTTCAGATAAATTTAGTTTTTTATTTTCTGCGCTTTTATTTGCAAACATTAAACTTAACTTACTTAAAACAACTTTTTTTTCTGTAGTTCCGTCATTTGTAAATTCATATGAACTGCACTCATTGGCTAACAAATAATCGCCAACAGGTAATAATAATTTTGAATTTGTTTTTAATCTTAATAAGGGATAAAAAAAATTATTACTTTCATTTTTTTTTATTACTTTATATAAAGTAACATCCTTATCAGGTAAACCTAAAAAAACTAAATATTGTTTACCTTCTTCAGAAGTGTTTTTATTACAAGATATTAATATAAAAAATATTAATACAAAAATTATCTTTCTCAAATTTTACATCCTAAGAGAGAAATCATTGAAAAATATTTAAGTTTTTCAAATTGTAGTAATTTACCAATTAAAGTCACATCTTGACCTTCTGTAAGACAAGAAAGTTGATAAGATAAATTTTCTGTTGTGACTTGAATAAACCCTGTTTTATCTTCTAAAATGAACCACAATCCACCCGCTCCAACATCATGCACCTTACCCTTTAACACAACAGGGTTATCATAATAATTATCTGGTGTTAAAATTAGCAACTTAACATCTACGTTACGGAATTTTTTTTCGCACCCAAAAATTACGGCGCTTATTATTAGCAATTTAATGATCCGATGGAGCCTCTTCTTCACCATTGGCTGATTCTTCCTTTAATCCAATTGTCATTTCTGAAACTATTTTTTCTAGATCGATAATACCACGTATTCTGTCACCAACCCTAGACACACCAGAAAGAATTCGATATTCAGCAGGAAAAAAGTTTTGCGGTATGGATTCCACTTCGGTAGGCTGCAATCTCACAAATTCGGTAATATCATCCACAATAATTCCAAATCCTCCAAAATCGCAATGCAAAATAATAACTCGTGTGGTTGAATCTGCTTTTCCACGCACAAACTTTAAAAAACGTCGTAGGTTTAAAACAGGCATAATTTCCCCACGTAACGCAATAATTCCCTCCATTAAAAATTTTGCAGAAGGAACAAACGTGATTGTGGTCAACATAATAATTTCACGAACTAAAGACATTGGAAGCAAAAATTCTTCTTTATGAAGTTTAAAGCCGATATATTGAATTCCAGGAGATTGAATACTCCCTTCATCGGTAACATCATTGATATACCCATTTGCTGTATCGTCTTGATGCGGTAACGATACTTGAGACCCCGGTGCGTCTCCTGATAAATAAAAAATTCTTTTAATTTGCAATAGCACGATTTGGATACCCCATTTTTGCTTGAGAAAAATCGTCTATGATTTCGCCAACATCCAACACTAGTGCCACGCGTCCATTGCCTAAGACACAGCCTCCAGCCACACCCCTTCTTTTGCCCATAAGACGACCAAGCGATTTGATCACAATTTCTTGCTGTCCTTGTAACTGATCGACAATCACTCCTACCCGCTTTTCACCAACACCAACAACCACAAAAATAATTCGAGGTTTTGTGTGACGCATTCGAAATGAAAAATTTGAAGCTGTTTGGTGTTTTCCGTCAGAATTGTTCATTAAAGCACTTTCTTTGGGAGGCACCGCAACATTTGTTTCTGGTTTACTCTCTGGCGCAGAAGTCTGCTCTTGCTTTTCTTGTACATTTGGTTCTTCGTGATGTTTAATTCTCTGAATATCATTAACAGAATACCATAATAAATCTTTCATTGTATGCAGATCAAACACATCAGCTAATTTTAATAAAGGCAACACTCTATCGCGCAATTTCACAAAATCAGCACTACCCATTTTTTGCACATCTTCTGGGCGAATACGAATACTTTCAATCACATTCACCAACGGTATGGCGTAACTTTCTCCAAGAGTTTCAACCATAAGGCTTGGAATGATGGCTAAAGTTAAAGGCAGTTTGATTGTTGTGGTTGTCCCTTTGCCCAATTCACTATCGAGTTCAATAATCCCTTTTAATTTAACAATACTTTTTTTCACAACGTCCATACCAACGCCACGGCCAGAAATATTTGTCACTTTTTCTGCAGTCGAAAACCCCGATTCAAAAATAAGTGAAAAAATTTCTTTATTCGTCATATGCTCATTGTCTTTAACCAAACCTCTTTCTATTGCTTTAGCTTTAATTTTGTCGACTTGCAGACCTTTGCCGTCATCTTGAATGGTAATTACAATCATATTTCCATCTTGACTCGCTTTGAGATGAATATTTCCTTTTCTTGTTTTTCCTAATTTTTCGCGATCATCAGGAAGTTCTACGCCATGATCGACACTATTTCTAATTAAATGTACGAGAGGATCACCAATTTCTTCGACAAGTGTTTTATCCAATTCTGTTTCACCGCCAATGATATGAAGATCAATTTCTTTACCAATTTGTCTGCACAAATCACGAACAACCCTAGTAAATTTATAAAATGCATTTCCAACGGGAACCATTCTGATTTTCATAATAATACTTTGAACTTCATTCATATGGCGCCCAAACAGCAACACACTTTCACTCATAGAGTGACCCAATTCACTATTGCCATTGCCACGCAGTTCTTCTTCTATGCGTGCAAAACGTGTTCTATCAATCACCAACTCCCCAACTAAATTCACCAAGCTATCTAGTCTTTTTAAGTCAACACGAATTGTCCCTCCCGCCTCGTCCGTTTTCTTTTCATCTGTTTTTTTCTTATCTGCAGCGGGTTTGTCGGCTGCTGGTTTTGCTGCAGGTGGCGGAGCCGCAGGGGCGGCGGCGGCGGGAGGGGCTGATGCTGCTGGGGCTGCCGCAGGAGCACCTGCAGGTTTAGCAACTGCTTTGCCAGAGACCGCTGCGCTCAATTTTGCAAGGGCATCATTAATTGGTTGCTCTGAGGATTGGTTTTTTTTGATTGCTTCAAACATGCGGCGAATGCGATCCAATCCAAAAAATAAACCATCCATTAAAGCAGGAGTGACGGACAAAGTTCCTTTACGAATGCGATCAAAAAGGTTTTCCATCTTATGGGTTAACTTTTCGATGGCACGAAACCCAAACATCCCAGAAGTCCCTTTGATTGTATGTGCATTTCTAAAGATGCTTTCTACGGCTTCTTTGCTTTCTGGGTTTCCTTCAAGCTCAAGCATTGCTTGACTTAAATTTTCTATCAAATCATCTGCATTCGACAAAAAATCTTGCAACATTTCAGGATCAAGATCGGGTTTTTCAAAACCATCTCCACCCGCCAAATTTTTCGTATCAAAATCTTCTTCAGCTTCTTCTTCCTCACCATGCCCTGCTGCTGCAGGTGGAGGTGCTGCTGCTGCCGGTGGTGCTTCTGCTGCAGGAGAAGGGGTTGATGAAGCGGCTTGGGCGGATGCAGTATAACTCAGAGAATCCCAAGGAGCTCCTAATTTTTTTACACATTCGGGATCTTTTTTATCGAGCGCTATGACTTCTGCCTCAACAACCCCATTTAAAGTTTTTGCGTCAAGTTCAGCTGCAAAAACAATAAGCGAACCTTGGGCAGATGCTCGAGTTAAAATAACATCTCCAACACGAGCAATATTATCAACATGCTTTCCAGCTTTCAGTTCTTCAAGATTTTTATAGGTTGCATCTTTAAAAACCAATGCAAAGAGATTCTCAACCCGTGGGGTAAACTTTGCAAAAAGTGCATTTTCTTCTTCTGAAATAGACTCAATTGCACCAGAATCACCTGCGACGGATCCTCCCGTTGCTGGTGATTCTGGTGCCGCAGGGGACGCTCCAGGCACTTCCCCTTTTTTTACTTTATCTGATTTTTCGTGAAATTCGCGAACAAGCCTTTCTGCTTCCATTAAAACATCAGGATCAATTGGGTTAGGATACGCTTTATAAACTTGTTCAAAAACATTTTGCGCATCAGAAATTAACTCAATCACTTCTTTAACAAGTTTCACTTTTTCAGAACGCACAAACTCAATGTAGTCTTCTACTGCATGTGCCATGGCAACCATTTCTGTCAGGTTTGCCATTTGCGAAAGACCTTTTAAAGTATGCAGTGTCCTAAATAATTCTTGGCTTTCTTCTAATGGAATTTCTTCATTTGCAATCAAATGTTCCTGAAAGCCTTGACATAATCCAGCAAGCCTTTCGTAGAGTTCGGTGGCTTCGTTTTTTAATTCTTGGGCAAGACCTGAATCCGATTGCTCCTGTTCAAGAATTAAACGAAATCTTTTATTTAGGAACACTCTCCCTCCTTGTCTTTCTCTTGCTTGGCCTATATTGAGTTATGCCATATATTGACATTTTAATCGTATTATGTGGCTATGTACTTTTTTAGAGTTAGGGAATTGGCGGAAAATTATGATTAGTTATAAGAGGCTTGTTCTTGCAAGCGCATCACCTCGCAGAAAACAAATGTTAGAAAACAGCGGTATAAAATTTATAGTTATGCCAGCAGACATTGATGAAAAACCAAAATTAAATGAAAAAGCGCAAGACTATGTTTTACGCAACGCGAGAGAAAAAGCTCAAGCAATAAACAATAAATTACCAAATGGTGAATTTATATTAAGTGCAGATACTGTTGTTGTCACACAAGAAGGTCTTATCTTAGAAAAGCCAAGTGATACCAATATCGCAAAACAAATGCTTTTACAGTTGTCTGGAAAAACACATTTTGTCTACAGTGGCTATGCCCTATTTCAAAATCATAGAGAACTCGTGAGTCGCGTTGTTGAAACCTTAGTGACTTTTCGCACAATTTCTGATCGCGAGCAAAATGCCTACATTGCAACTGGTGAACCTTTTGATAAGGCAGGTGGATACGGGATACAAGGGCATGCTATGGGATTTATAGAATGCATCCAAGGCAGTTATACCAACGTCATGGGATTACCGTTAAGTCAAGTTCTGCAGGACTTAGAAAATTTTGCAAAACTCGAAACATTTGCATATCTGCATTAATTTTTTAAGCTCCAAAAAGGAACTTCATGTCTGAAAATATTCAAAATAATATAAAATCTTTTCAGCAAAAGATTTTTGAAATTGCCAAATGTTACAAAAGGGATCCTAATGATATTGAACTTGTTGCAGTCAGCAAATATCATAACACTGAAAACATTAAAAAAGCTTATCAAGCAGGATGTCTTAATTTTGGTGAAAATTATATTCAAGAATGGAAAGAAAAAAGCATACAGCTTGACGAAGATAGATTTTCAAATATTAAGTGGCATATTATAGGAAATTTACAAAAAAATAAGATTAAATTTTTAAATTCTAAAGTGTCTTGTTTGCAATCACTCGATAGCTTAGATCTTGCAATAGAAATAGAAAAAAAGGCTCCATTGGACTTACCACTTCGCGTTCTGGTGCAACTACAAATTGATTTTCAAGATACAAATAAATTTGGCGCAACAATCGAACATGCAAAAAAAATCTGTGAGTTTATGAGCTCAAGTAAAAAAATGACCCTGCAGGGCTTTATGGGAATTGGTCCTGCAGAATGCCATGAAGAAAAAAGAAAAGAACTGTATTTTAGTTTTACTCATAATAGTAAAATATTATGGCAAGAGTACAGCACACAAAGGTTACAAAACCCAATCATTTCTCTTGGAATGAGCAGCGATTACGCAACAGCGATTGAATGTGGCTCAACAATGTTACGAATTGGGACAGCAATTTTTGGAGCAAGAAAAAACAATAAAGTAACTTAATGCATTGTTAAATCAGAAGAAAAAGGTTGCTGCTGTGATCTGATTAAAGGAATATGTGTTAACATTTCATTATCAACTTTAGCAACTTCGTGACATATTTTAAACAAACCAGAACTTACTGGGGCTGAAATTAAAATAGTCGCATCGTTGAGTTCTCTGTTTAATAGTTCAAGAATTCTTATTTCAGCTTCTTCTGTAAGCGTCAAATTATCAAGAAATATAACTTTATTCTTATGTAATAAAGTTTTTGCAAATGAAAATAAAATAAACTCCCCCGTCCATATCATATGTTTTGGAAAATCCTCAATTTTTGTATTCAAACCATTGCAAAGTAAAGCAACAGATTGTGCGACTCCTACACGATTTAAAGCGAACCATATTTCTGAATCGTCAAATTTTTCTTCAGGATCAATATTTTCTCTTAACGTTAAAAATGGGAATAACGACTCCATAGAGATATAGGCATAACGATTTCTAAATTCTAACGGATTAATTTTTAAAATATCTTCTTCATCGAGCATTATAGAACCTGATTCAATTTTTGTAAAAAGAAATAATATAGAAAAAAATGGAGACAAACCATATTGATTTTTTTGCGCAATGAGACCAAAACGAGATGCGTGAGGAATGAATAAATCTAAATTATAAATTGAAAATGAATTGTCTTTTGAAGCTTGTACATTTAAAGATTTTATGCAAAATGTTCCTTTGTTTGGCCATATTTCAGAAATTAATTCATGATTTCTTTCAAATTCTTGGAGACGAATTGAAGTTTTCATTAAATTTTTAAAATAAAAAATAGATTGATTAAATTTATTTAAATCACGCCCAATATGATGAAACGCCTGAAATAAAAAAATTATTGAAATGAAAGAAAGAATTACTGATCCAAAATTAACATTTTTAGAATTAATAACAAAATAAACAAGAAAAAGGCAAGAAAACAAAAATATAGATATACATAGAAATCTATAAAAGTAAAAAATTATTGCATTTTTATCTTTTAAAACACAGTCTGTTTCTGCAATTTTACTATTTATTTTATTAAAAAGATAAGAGCGAAATGATTGGGAGTTAGGGTTAATATAAGAGTTAAAAAAACTGACAGTGATGTTTTTAAGGTTTTGTTTTTTTAATAATAAACTATCTAATTTTTCAAAATATGAATTTTTAAAAACTAAAAAGAAAACGCAAGTAAATGAAAACATGGCAACTACAAAACAAAATGCCGTTATATTTGTCGATAGCATTAAAAAAATTGCAGAAAAAATTAATGATATTCTTACTATAAATGATGTTGTTGCTGTAAATAAATACTCTTTAAACTTTGAAAATTTTTCTAGGTACTTAGCCGTATAATGATGCTCATCTTGATATTCTTTAATTAATAAGTTATATACTTTTTCTTCTAATTTTGCCCCAAATTTTAAATGAGATTCAATATTTTTCAATGAAAAATAATAAAATAATATCACCGATAACAAAGAAAACAAACTAAACATAATTAATTGGTTATTTCTTGTTAATTTTTGTCCTAAAAAATCTGAAAACAGAAATAAAAAAGACAAACTTAATGATATATGAGACATTACCACTAAAGCAATTGGCACATATGGTTTACAAATTGAAAAATATGTACGCATATAATATATCGTAGAATCAAACATATATTTTAACATATTTTCTTTTTTTATAGCTTCAAATTTGTTAGAATTAAAATCATTTAAATTTTCAATTTGAGAATTTTTTATAGAAAAACGTTTCGTATTATTTTTTAAATTTTGTTGATTAAAACTATTTAAATCAACACCTGCATAATGCATTTTTGCGTACAGTCCAGCCTTCTCAATTAACCAAGAATGAGTTCCTTGCTCAACAATCATGCCGTCTTTCATAACAATGACATAATTGCATAATGCTGCTAAATTGAGATCTTGTGTAACAAGTACTCTATTTTTCCCGTGCAAAGTTTTTAAAAAACCTTCTTTAAAAATTTGCGTAGATTCTGAGGCTGAAAACCCTTTTAAAGGATCATCAAAAAAATAATACTCTGATTTTGCATATAGTATTCTAGCAATCGCAATTTTTCGTAAAAAATTAAAATTGTTTTGTTCGTTAATAGAAATAAATGTGTCATCACCATTTTCTAGATTATTTATTTCATACTCTAACAAAGTCGCTTTAATAACTTCTATATATCTTTTTTCCTCAAATTCATGTCCCAAAATAATATTTTCTCTTAAAGTACCAGAAAAAAAACTTAATTCTTGAGGCATAATTTCAAATTTTTGAGGTACCCTTCTTTCTCCTCCAAATAATTGCAACTCACCTGCAAACGCATGAAGTAAACTTGTTTTTCCGGAACAAGAGTCTCCAACTATTGCAACGATATGACCTGGCTCATGCTCGTAAGTTATATGATATAAATTAATTTCTTTTCCCAAAACAAAAGATGCCTTATGCAACCATAATTTATCTTGTTTTTCAATTTGATGAAAACCTGAACCTAAAGAATCTTCTTCGTAATCAATATCGTTTTGCAATAAATCTTTTTTACTCTGTTTACTAAATGAAAAACTAAAGTTAGATTTAAATTTTTTTCTTATATCATAAAAATGTACTATATTTGAATAAAAACCGGCAGCAATAACAAAATATAAAATTAATACAATTAAATTAATTAAACCAGCTTCTTTATGAAATAAAGCATAGCTAGTTATACTTGGTATAGCAATTATTATTCCAGAAAAATAAAACAATGTATTAGAAAATGAATTTTTTTGTACTGCACTGTATGCTAAGTTATAGCTATTTGTTTGAATAAAATTTATTTTTTTGATAAAAAAATTTTCCATTGCTAAAAGATGTACTCTTCTTCCAAAAGAAAATATTTTTTTTAGCAGTATGCTTCGAGATTTTAAAAAAAACTCTTCTTTTTTTTCATTTCTTTTTAAAAAAATTTGATTGCGAAACTTAAAAATACTAATTAAAAACAAAACAATTATCGGGACCAAAAATAATTGATTCATAAAATAATAAATACAAAAAAATACCGCAATTAAAGCAGGAAAACTAAATAATAAACAAAAAGCAACAGGAATTTGAGCAATTTTATTTACAAAAAAATCTCCATTTTTATCAATATAATTATTAATAATTATATTATTATCTTCTTTTTTTGAAAAACGCAAAATTCTTGCTACAAAATCTATAGAATAACGTTCTATGTCTGTTTTCCATTGTAATAAAACATGCTTTTTTAAATAAAAAGCTAGCAAATAAATTGTTACAAACACAACCAAATAAATTGATGTTTCTATTAATCTTTTTTGATCTATACTTATTTTGTCAAAAAGATACGTAACTAAAAAAAACTTTAATAAAAACGGAGAAAAAAGTAACAATAAAATTAATAAAACTTGACTCAATCCACAAATTGCAATTTGTTTTTTAAAAATACTAAAAAAAATAAACCATAGAGATCGATCTGTATTGATAGCGCGTTGTAAGCATTTTTCTGGCAAATCTGCCTTTTGAGAAATCAAAGAAATAAATGGTAAAAATCCAAATAAATATTTTTTTTGAAAACTAGCCATATCCCTATTTCAACCTTTTCAATATTTAGAAAATACTTAAAACTGCAGCAGGCTCAGTATCGTATACAAGTAAATACACTAACACAAATTAATAGTTAAAGACATAATAGAAACAAAATCATTTAAAAAACCGAATCTTTTTTTGCTAAAAATTTAAGCAAAATAACGTAACTTAAGAATAAATTTCGATTTACGAATTGCTTTTTTTTGCAGAGTAATCTTCAATAAATTTTTCTAAACCTTTTTCTTTTAATTCTTGTAAAATTTTTTTTTCTTGAATGAGAGCGGGTTCTTGTGCTATTGCAGCCTGAAAAGAGTTGACCGCACTTGATATATTACCAGAGCGAAAATACGCCATGCCTAAATTAAAATACACAACGCCTTTGTATTTATTAAAAAACTGCAAGGCATTTTCATAAAACTGAATTGCTTCTTGCACATTGCCTTTTTTTACTAACGCAACTCCACGATTATTAAAAAAACTCGCCAAAGCGCTGCTTTCAAAATTACCTTCAATTTTATCAAAAAACGTTTTTGCGTTACTAAAATTTCCTGTTACCGATGATGTCTTTACCATCCCTGCAAGCGCGCCCGCATTTGTTGCATCGGTTTGTAACACTTCATCATATTTTTTTTCTGCTCCAACAACATTATCCAAACCTAATAACGCATCTCCAATCATGACTTTATGATGCAAATTATGAGGACTTTTTGCTTCTAAACGTTCAAAAATCACCAAAGCCTCTTCAAAATTTCCAGCCAAACACAATGCCTTGCTTAGAGTGCTTAATGTTCGTAGATTTTCGTGCGAACGATTTTCGCCTCCTTGACTCAGCTTGTCTTTTAAAAATTGAATAGCATCTAAATATTTTTTATGTTGTATCCGAATTTCTCCACCTAAATAAGCATATTTAGGATTATCTTGAATCTCTTTTTCGATATCAATACTTTCTTTTAAGAGCGCTTCGATAGCTTGAGAATCAGCCTGATGTAGCAACCGTTGTAGGTTTTTAAGCTTCGCAACAACCGATTGGCTATTGAGATAAGCCATTCTTGCTTGTTCCATTTTTGCCGTAAAATCAAAAACATTAACAACCTTGGGCATTGTATAGTAAATATCGATTTCACTCATTAAAAACGTATCTTCTTCTGCAAATGCTGCTGAACAAACAATCAATTCAATATGATCAAATTCTGAACCGGCTTTGATTTTTTGTGAAAAAAGATGACCAGACATCCCTGACATATTCCAGTCAAATAATATCATATTAACCTTAGCACCTTCTTTTGCTAAAATATCGAGCCCTTCTTGAGCTGTTGCGGCATTAATAACCTCATAATTGCCATTTTTGGTTAAAGCCCCCATAAAAAAAGTTCTTAAGTCGGTTTTTTCTTCTATAATTAAAACACAAACTTTATTGTTATTTTGTTTGTTTTTAGTGTCTTTTGTCATATTTTCGCCTTGTAATAACAGCTACTTTTTTATCTTATAGAAATATAACAGAGTTTTTTTTAAATAAAAGAATAGGGGTCAACATCAACCCTAAGAAATCCTATAAATTCCTTACTTGTTAATATGTGACTCGGTATCAATTGAATAGGTTTGAATTCTTTAACACTACTGACACAAATTTGAATTCGATATTCGTTATTCAATTTTTCGAGTGGCGCAGGATACGGTCCTCCAAGGCGAACTTCAGTGGCTTTATATTGATTTTGTTGCCAAAAATTCATTAACGCCTCTCTTAAAGACACTCCCATGCTCATTGCTTTGTCTTTATTTTTGTGTCGCAACTCAAGCAGCACTTGCCTTGAAAATGGTGGATGAAATCCCATTTTTCTAAATTCGAGCTCGCGTTCAATAAAATCTCTCACATTATTTTGTAATGAAAGCGTCACAATAGGATGCTCAGTCAGCAGTGACTGCACAACAACCAGCCCATTTTCTGTGCCACGTCCCGCTCTCCCCATTGCTTGTGTTAGCAGTTGGAAGGTTCGTTCTGCTGCGCGAAAATCAGGTAAAAACAGCGAATCTTCAATGTGCAACACAACCACAAGTGTCACATTTGGAAAATCATGTCCTTTGGCTAACATTTGAGTTCCAACCAGACAATCAACGTCACCACATTTAAAAGTTTCAATAATTTGCGTCAACCGTGAGTGACTTGTTAACACGTCTCGATCAAGTCGTGCAGTCTTTAATCCAGGAATCGCGACTCGCAACTGCTCTTCAATATTTTGGGTTCCTACACCTTTATGAATAAAATGCGCAGAACCGCATGATGGACATGATTTCCGCATGGAAGTTCGAAAATCACAATAATGACATATCTCAACTTGTCCGTAATGATGAAGTGTTGTGGTTACAGAACAAGAAGGACATTGTAAAGGAGTACTGCAGCATGCACATAACGCAAAATTCACAAAACCACGTCGATTTAAAATGACAATGGATTGCTGCCCCTGTTCCCATTTTTGTTTAATAAGCTCTATGGTTTGTGGAGAAAATCCGTCATGATTTTCAAATGTAATTTGTGAAGAACGTAATGGATATGTACTTTTTTGTATTTTATTTGGCAAATTTAAATAATTTTTACTATCAATAAAAAGACTCTCTACAATTTTTTGCGAAAATTTATTCTCCAATTTGTAGTAACAATATTTTTTTTGAAAAACATTGAACATTGTCTCAACGGATGGAGTTGCCGAACCCAAAATACACAATGCGTTTTCTTTTTTTGCTCGTAAAACAGCCACATCTCTCGCGTGAAAACCAGGAAATTCTTGCGCCTTATAACTACAATCATGTTCTTCATCAACAATAATTAAACCAATATTTTCGAGCAAACAAAAAACAGAGGTTCTGACCCCCAATACAATTTTTGCGAAACCCAAATGAATTTTAAACCATTCTTTCTCGTACTCAGTAGAATTTAATCCAGAATGCAAGATTGCTAAACTATCTGCAAAAATAGAACGAAATTGAACACTCATTTGCGGCGTTAAGGCGATTTCAGGAACAAGAACAAGCACAGTTTTGTTTTGTGCCACAACATGTTGCGCTATTTTTAAATATATTTCTGTTTTACCAGATCCTGTTACCCCATGTAAAACACAGACACCAACTTGCTGTTGACAAAGCGCTTGAAAAACATTGTTTTGCTCTTGTGTCAGAATATTTTCTTTATTTTGCGCAATTGGATTATTTTTAACACGCTTTAAAGGATTTAGTAATTTATATTTATTACTATCATTATCAAATAAAAGTATTTTAGCGAGTCTTTTAAATAAAACATTGTGTTTATCTGTATTCCAAATAAAACTAGGAGCCAAACAAGGCACCATTTTTTCAAAAGGTATTAAATAATATTCAGCAATCCATTGAAGGACTTCTAAAACTTTAGCTGGAATTTTGGTGGTATATGGGAAAAAACCATTAATTTCTACACAATTAAATGAAGGTTTTTCGCAAAATCCTACAAATAATGCCACAAATTTTTTTTGCAGAATAGGCACAAAACACAATTGCCCAATTTCAATATTTAAATATTGTCTTGGAATGATATATGTTAAAGATAATCCTGTTTTTGCAGCAACTGCAAAAACTCCAAAAATCATATCTTCTTCTTGTAAACTCATGTTAGAACCTTTAATGAATGTCTAACTCGCGGAGACTCAAGCTTTCATGAACAGACCCCGTTATGCCTTTTTTGACTTTGACGGCACACTCATTTGCCAAGACTCTTTCCTGACACTTTTCAAGAAAAGTCTCAAGAACGAACCTTGGAGAATTGTCTTGATTGTTATTATTTCGCCAATATTATTGATTACTTTTTTATTAAAATTAGACAAATCGTTTGCAAAATCTGCAATATTATGGTCTTTGACAGTTGGCAAATCCAAAAGAGCAATTGTAAAAAATTTGCGTAATATTTTAGCAAAAGAAGGTCAGCAGTTTTGGTTTCAACAAGCTATTCCTACATTTGAGCGTCTAAAAAAAGAGGGGATTGAAATTGTTGTTGTTACCGCATCGGGATCCATTTGGGTGCGTGGCATGCTCAACGGAAAATTTCAACATTTTAAAATTATCATTGGGAGCAAACTTGGTTTTTTTGCTGGAGGCGTTATTTTAAAATCTAAAAATTGTTATAACCAAGAAAAAATAACTCGCATTCACAACAGTTTGGGTGAAAATTTTATTTGGGAAAGTGCGTGGAGCGATCATATTGCTGATCTGCCAATGCTAAAACAAGCAAAAGAACGATACATCATTTGCCCAAAAGAAAAACACAAACAAATTTTTGTAAAAGAGTTAGGAACAAACATGAATATTTTGACATGGACTTCGCAACAAAAATCTTGACGTTTA
The DNA here is from genome assembly GCA_003339605.1 of Spirobacillus cienkowskii. GTDB lineage: Bacteria > Bdellovibrionota_B > Oligoflexia > Silvanigrellales > Silvanigrellaceae > Silvanigrella > Silvanigrella cienkowskii. Next base: position 40,550 of record QOVW01000073.1, read on the forward strand.
CTTAATTCATTCATGGATTAAACTTAGTTTATAAGTTTCGTAAGTAAAAGGAAACAAACGTATGAGCGCTCACATCAATCAACAAACTATTGAAGGCCTAAAAATGCTTGAAGAAGATGGAGAGCCTAGCTTTTTAATAGATTTGATTGAAACACTATTAAAAACATCGCCTGCAAAACTTGTCAATATTGAAAATTTTTTATCTGCAAACGATCTTGTCGCTGCAGCCAAAGAATCACATTCACTCAAATCAAGTGTTAGAGCTTTGGGTGCCGATATATTAGGTGGTATCTGCCAAAGATTAGAAGATCTCAAATCAACAACAAATTTTGATGATGCTAAAAAAATATATATCGAATTAAAAGCTGAGTATGAAGTTATTGCTCAAGAACTCACTTCTATAAAAGATAAAATGAAATGATAAAAAAATTTAATTTTTTATTATTATTTTTATTAAACTCCTTCCCTTCTTTATATGCTTTTGCACAGCAAAATAATTCTTTTAAGTTTTTAAAGACAATAGAAATTGGAATTACCATTGATGACTTAGCCGCAGCTGGAATAGAATCAACCTCAATTTCGCGAGAAGAAATTTCAAATAAAATTATTGAGGCATTGAGTTCTCACAAAGTGCCTCAAGCTTATGGCTTTGTAAATGGAATCTTGATTCAAGATACTAAATTAAAATTTAAAATTTTAAATGATTGGAAAAAATCGGGTCATTTACTTGGGAATCATACATATTCTCATAGCAATCTTGCTAAAGTTGATTCTGAATATTTTATTCAAGATATAGAAAAAAATGAAAGTACTTTAATTGATCACGCCTCAAATTTTGAAGAATTAAAAGTTTTTCGCTTTCCTTATTTAATGGAAGGTACAAATCAAGAAAAAAGGTATGCGATTAGAAGCTATTTTAGCGAAAGAAAATATAAAATTGCGCAAGTTTCTATTGATTCTGGTGATTGGATCTACAATGAAGCATTTATCCGTTGTAATACGCCGTCCACTAAGTTTGTTGGCAACATAGATAACCAAAAATAAATATTTATACGGAAATTGATGAATATTGAAAACAGGATATGCTGCAGTT
>QOVW01000060.1 GCA_003339605.1 Spirobacillus cienkowskii
GCCCGCTGTGTTGTGCAACGCTTGCGCTTCTATTTGCACAGCACCTTGTGCCACAATACTACCCAAATTATTCACTAAGTTTTGCCCTTGGGTATTGAGACTGAACGCACCTTTGGCAACAATTTCACCCTTGTTATTACTAGTCACACCTCCTTGTAATATTAAATTGTTGCTTGCAAAAACTTTTCCATCTTTGTTACTTAAATTACTACCTTTTGTTAAATTTAACTCAATATCAACTCCAGAAATTTGCCCAGAATTATTTTCAAGATTACTTGCATTTAATACTAAATCACCTTCAGCAATTATTTTTCCTTTTACATTTAAAATTTCTTTGTTTCCAACATCAATTTGCAAGTCTTCTTTTGCAAATACTGTACCGTCTGTGTTAGTTAAACCAGAAGAACTGGTAAATTCTAAATTACTTTTACCGCTACCAAAAACGCCTTTTTCATTTTTAAAATCACCAGAACGAACCGTCACAACTCCTTGAGCAACCAATAGTCCTTCAGTATTATTTATATTTTGATCATGAGCCTCTAGTAATAATTTCCCATGCGATGAAATAAGTCCTTTTTGGTTATTGATATTGCCACCAGAATAAGTAAGATCTTCATTTGAAATTAACTTTCCTGCCGCATTTTTTAAATTTCCATTTTTATCTAAATTTAAAGTAACATTTTTACCTTCAATTTCACCATTATCATTTAAAATGCTTGTTGTATTTAATTTTAAATCATTAGAAGCTATGATTTTTCCTTTTTCATTATTTATTAAACTCGAACTAATATCGATTTTTCCAGAGGTAATAATTTCGCCAAAATTATTTTGAAATTCACCGCTTGTAAGATCAAAATTTCCTTTTGTATGAATAGAGCCTAAAGCGTTATCAAAAACTTGATTTTTTGTATCAATTTTTAAATTTTTATCGCTTAAAAGAATTCCTTCTTTATTTGAAAATTCACCAATGTCTAAATTTAAATCGGACTTTCCTTCTATTTTACCCTTAGCATTATTTAATTTTCCTTCATCCAATAAAATTGACGTTTTTTCTCCAAAAATTTCACCATAATTATTATCTAAATATCTTGCTTTAATTATATTATCGGATTGCGAAATAATACTTCCAGATGTATTATAAATAGAGTTAGAATTTATAATTAATTCATTTTCAGCTTTAATTAACCCTCGGTTATTTACTAAATTACTATTTTTAGTGTCTAAATTTAAGTTTGACTTAGTTATTATTTTTCCATCTTCATTATTAATAAAACCTTGTTCTATATATAAAAGATTATCCCCTATTATATTTCCTTTTACGTTAATCAAATCACCAGATTTAAAATCAAGATTTGAGTAATTTGCGCTTAAAACACCTTCAGTATTATCAATTCCTAATCCTTTAACTGTGAGTTGCTCTTCTGCAATTATTTTACTCGCAACATTATGTATCTTATTATCGGATTCTATTTTTATATGTTCTTTGGCAGAAATAATTACATTATCATTTTTGATATTACTTGAATTTATATCAATACTATTATTGGCAAAAAAATTGCTTGAATTATTAATAAAATCAACGCCACTATCAAGTTTTAAATTTTTATTTGTTGTTATATCTGATTTTTTTGATATAAATTCAGAAGAACTGATATTAATATTTGCTTCAGATTCAAACACAGAATCAACTAAATCAATTTTGTTACTTTTAACAAAAATATCATTTTCTGAATAAATTAACCCTTTGTTACTATTTAAATTATTTGCAGATAATTTTAATAATCCAGCACTATAAATATCCCCTGAGTTAAGAAAATCTTGTCTTGATTCAATTTGTAAATATTCTTTTCCGCGCTGTACAATTGTACCTGTATTAATAAAATTAGTTGCTGTAATTTCTATAATACCTTTAGAATCAAAATAGCCTTTTTTCTCAAAATTTTTACCAATTTCTATTATTGAACGATTTTCTGCTAAAATTTTTCCTAAAAAATCAGCATTTCCTGTTACTTTAATTAATAAATCATCTTTAGAAAGAACCCTATCAACTTTTAAATCTCCATTTGCAAAAAGCTGCAGCGATCCTTCAAGAGTTTCTAGGCGACCCATGCTATTCACGCCAATGCCATACTCTGTTGCAATTAAATAAATTTGTTTTGCAAACATACCGCCAACAGATTTAACATCCAAAGCAAACTGTGGCGTCCCACCACCAATATCAATAGGTTTTGTTTGTAACGTTTTAAAAAATACTCGGTTTGTACCTAAAATTGTATTTAATTTATTAGCCCATACTTCGCCGCCTACTTGCATAGTGCGAGCAATCAAATCGAGCTCCGCGACTTGCAAAGCATTGAGCCCTTTTTCACCAATTTTAAGTAACGCGCTATCAACACGAAATGAGTCTAATAATCCTGTGGTACTCCATTCGGGTTTTCCAACCACCAAACTCGCTCTTGAGGTATTGATAAATCCGCAACCATCACAGGTAATGCCATTGGGGTTTGCAATAATGATATCTGCAATTTTTCCTGCAACCTCCATTGGCCCAAACAGCAACGAAGGGTCTGAACCCATCACCTCCGATAAAATCACTTTTGCAGGCTCATGCCCTAACTGCGGATTGCCAGCAATCCATCCTGCAAGCTGCGACTGAATATCTTTGTCGCTATTATTAAAAACCAAACCACTTTTATCGACATTAAATTGTTCAAATTGATTGTGTGAAATACCGCTCGAACTTGGTGGCGCAATGTGCACAACAGGCACGCCATTATGCGCAGCATCCATAATTGGATGCCGTTCATTTGGCGCGTTACGATACGCAACAGCTTGTGCAAATGCCTGCTGATGTTCTAAAAATGCGGTATTACAAGAATATGCAATGATAAAAACCGTTGAAATTGCTTTTAATTTTGTTGTTAACTTACGACTACATTTGGCGCACTTGTGATTAAAATTCAAGATCAGCTGATTGCAAGTATTTTTTGAATTAAATCTATTATCTTTTGTAAAAAAATTATTGTTATTTTTATTAAAATTTTTCATCTGAAATCCTTTTCAGAAAATGAGGAAGTTAAAATAAATTTTATTTTTTAAATATTTCCTGATAACGATAAATACAAATTCCATGTATTAGATTTAAAATCTTTTGGCTTTAAAATAGGGGTTGCTAAAGCAATATCAAATTGAAATATTGAAAACTGGCCTTGCAAACCCAAAGCAGTGCCCCCTAAATTTCTGCCAACTAATTCGTTAGAATTGGGTCCCCAAACATAGCCATAATCTAATGCTAAGTAAGTATTATAATTTCCTAAATGACTTAAAAAACCAAGAGGCATTGTAAAATCATTGCGCACCAAATAACCATTTTCTGATAACAAAATAACATCCCCATCAAAACCTCGAACTGTATTTCTTCCTCCAATTGAAAACTGATCTGTTGCTGTTGTTTTATCTTTTGTGTACTGCAAACGATGATTAGAAGAAAATTGAATCTTTTTTTCCCATGGAGTAAACAAATAATTAAAATTAAATTGCGCGGTAAAAATTTTTGGCCTAATTGTCATTTGATTGGATTCTGTTTTTTGAAAATCAGACTCTGCACCAAACCATCCCGTTCCTTCACGATAAGCAACTTGCGTTGTAAAATTAGAACGCGAATACATTTTTTTAACGCTTGCTCCAACTTCAATATTGGTTGTTTTTCTCCTTTGCGTGATAATTTCTCTATCACTAATAAAACTTTCCGCACGTCTAATAGATAGTAACGAATAAATTCCAATTTTTGCTGAAGCCGAGCGAAATGGAGTGTAATCCCAACGATAATCTGTTTTGTTACTATTTCCTCTTGATAATTCGTTTGCAGTGGTGAGTTTTAAAGTTTGTCCAAAGCGATTATAAGAGTTTGAAACACTAAAAAGATGATAATAAAACGGAATAGAATAGCTTAGCGTTAAACTTTGCGACATATTATATTGCGTTAAATTTTCGACATTAGACATTGAACTAGCGCTTAGTAAATCGCTAATCCCTAAAAGATTATCAAATGCTAAAAATGAAGAAAGTTGCGTTCGGCCTAAGCTCTTGCTACCAGAATTATCAACCGTTGTTCCAAATCGAATGCGTGATGTGAATTTTATTTTTTCGCGCTCTATAATAACAATACTAAAATTTGGATTTTCTCCTGGCTCAATTTTAGTTGTCACTTTTTGACTTGGCAGACGTTTCATCTGCTCAACGCCCTGCTCAATATCACGAATATTCAATACATCTCCAGATTTAATTGGAAATGCATTTTGCCAAATTCCCCAATTTGTATCTTCGCTGCGCGTTAAATCACCCTGCTCAACCATTCTAATTGCAGCAATCTTTCCAATCATCACTTTAAAATCAAGAACACCATCTGTTAAATTTTGTTCAGGAACTGCAACGCGAGAAGTGATGTAACCTTTCTCAATTAAAGAATTATTCAGCACATTTACAATTTGCTGAATCCCTTCTACCCCAATGCATGTGCTTAAGTACGGTTTGACATAACTCTCAAACCAAAAAAACAAGTCATTTTGGTTATCTATAAAATTAATTTTATTTATTTTGTAACATTGATCTTCTTTTGGCAGTTCTAAAGGAACTGGTTTTATTTCTTGTGGTTTTAATATATCCACCTGAGGTTCAATTTTCTTTTGAAACTCTTTTGCTCTGTCTTCTTGTTCATGGATTCCGAATTCAATTGCTTCGAGTGATGTGGTTGGAACTTGAGAGTAAGAATTTTTGCAAGCTAATAGACTTGCAACAACAAACGCAAAGTTAACTAAAAATTTTCTTTTTTTTATATTCATTTTACACTTCATATGTCACTTTTCCAAAAAAAATTACAAAACACATTACGAATCAATGGAATCAAAAAAATTTAAGCAGTTAATTAAATTAAATTTTTAAAAAAATCAAATAATTTTAGCTAATTATTTTTTTTACTAAATTTTAAGAAAAGAAGGGAGATTACAATTTTTTTAGATAGGTAAGCTAAATGCGATGTTTTTTATTTAAAGATAATTGGTAATTTTTTTATTTTTTATTTATATATTCTTCATTAATACCAGAATATTTAGCAAAATTTAGAACAGAAAATATTTCTTTATTTTGAGACGTTAGTAAAACTAAATTAGTTTTTAAAAAATTATCAATCTCAATATTAACTTTGTCTAAAAACAATAAATAAGACTCATAAGATTCAATCTGCTTTGCTTGAAAAAATATTGCAAAAATTGCTTTAATGTAATCGGTTATAATTTCATCTTCCATTTTTTCTGTTGAAGAGAATATTCGAGAAAAACTAAAACATGAACTTTTTTGAACATCAACTTTTTCTTTATTAAATTTTTTAACTTTATTTAAAAAGCTATTACATAACTCATTAAGAGCATACTGGGATTCACCAATACCCTTAAGTTTTTCTTTATTAATACGCGAAATATGATACATAGACTCAAGGGGATCTGACTTTCTTTTTAAAATAAAATAATCATAAACCAATGAATAAGGTTTATTACGGTAATTTTTTTCGAATTCTTCGAAATCATTACAAATGTCTTTCCAAATATTTTGATAATTGCCAGAAATAGACTTTTCAAAATTGTAAGAAAATATTTTACTAAATAATTGAAATGGATTTAAATAAAAATTATCAATAATAGAGCTTGTAAAAATATTATTCCACAGTTTATTAATTACAAATACCACACCTAAACCATAACAAGCCACATTAAAATAAGACGATATTTTAGATATTAAGTTCATAATTTTTTTGTATTTATCTTTTGCAGAAACTGAAGTTGTTAAAAACAAAATTCCATCTATTGCGCTTAAAAACAAATAAAGACCAATATCAAGCTCAGTTGATTTTTGATTTAAATTTTTAAAAAAATTATCGATTATAGGAGAATGAGCGGCTATATTTCTAATTTGAGAAGAAAATGAAAAAGTACTGCCTAATGCAAGCATATTTTCTGTAATATCATCTTTTATACTTTTACTACCTTCAGAAATACCTTCAAGCTTTGACAAATCATCTACTCTTTCTTTTTCTGAGTATAGTGAGAGTTTAATTAAATTAAAGTAAACATCTGAGTAGTTATTTTTACATATCTCATATAAAATTTTTTGAATTTTTTTATCAACATAATTTTCATTATATTTTTGTTTATAATACCGTAAAAAAATCTTAAACTCAGAGCTTCCTCTAACAAGCGTTGCCATTTCAACAGTCAAAACTTTAAAAGAATTTAACTGAACCCGTAAAGTATTTTCTAAAATATTTCTCCTATTAAAGTAGCTTAAACATTTATAGTAATTTAACTTAATATGGTTCAATTTATTATCAACAATCTCATTTTTTTCATTCGTTTTAAAACTAGAAAAAATTCCTTTATTTGATATATAATCATTTTCTAAAATATTAATTTCTTGTTTTATTTTTGCATAATACTTAAAAGAATTACACAAATAAAAATTAAAATCTTCTATTTTACTATTAACTTTTCTTAATTGAAGTAAAATATCTTTTAGTTTTTTATAATCATATTTATCAACCAATAATTTTTCTTGGTTGAACTTATAGTAACTCGTATTTTTTAAAAAAACTTTATACAAATTTTTAAATAATAAAACACTTTGATCTAAAATAATAAAATTTTTATATGATTCTAAAGATACGACTTCTGGTAATACCGTTGCAGCACTTAAACCAGAAGTTACACCCATAAGCATAAAAGAAAAAATTATATTATGCAACCTAATAACATGAGACGCATAATAATTAAAAATCTCATCATCAGTTAAAGTTAAGTAAAAATCACTTCTATCAGCCACACTTCTATTATTACACTGCTTAACAATTTGAGAATTTAAATTTTCAAAAATTTCATCTAATTTATATTTATCAAAAATATTTTCTAAATCTTTTTTTATTTCTAACATTTCTGGATAATAAAATTTAAAACTTGCTTTTGGTAAATTTTTATTTTTATCATAAATGTTTTCCAAAATATTTTTTAAATAAATTAATTCTTCATACTCAATTGTAACTTTAGGAGTATCCTGCAAAGGCTTAAAGCCCAAACCATTTATTATGTTATCAAAATCTTTTCTTTTAACAAGATTAATATGGTTTTCAATAACTCTGTAATTAAGAGAGTTTTTTTGTTTAGTATTTGCTATGTTACCAAATTTTTTGTGTAACTCACTTAAGATATTATCTAAACTAAATTTTAATTGCAAAAAATCATCAATTTTTATACTTATTTCATAAGAGTCATTTTTAGGTTTGTAACCTAATTTGGCAAATTTTTGCAATTCTTCAGGTAAAATAATTACCCTTGATTTCTCCATTGTATTTGGTTTATAACCATCTAATACTTCTCTTACCTTAGCAAACGAGAATTCAAATTTTTCAAGAAAATTTATTGTTGACTGATTTGTTCCAATGATTGTTAAAATTTTTTTTGTATTTTTTTTATTATACCAGATATTAACTAAAATATTATGTTTTTTTAAATTATTTAATATCAGGTTATTTTGATTTCGATGAAACTCTGCACGCTCAAAATACCAAAGGCTCTCTAAATAGTTAATACAAATTTTAACTAAAATTTTATAATATTCATTGATATCTGGGTAATTAATTTTTGCTTCATCAATAAGGTCTTGCTTGTTATACTTTTTTATAAGCTTTGCTGTCGTATTTTCACCCAAATCTACACAACCATTATTTGTATTCATTTGACAACACCATATTTATATAAATTTATTAATTTTAAATAAATTATCAAAATAAAGAAAAAAAAAGACTACCAAAAACACAATAGTTGATTACCAAAAATTTTTCAAATGAAATTTTTAATTACTTACCAATACAAAATGTCGAAAAGATTTTTTCATATACTTGGTCTAAATTAATTTCTCCCACAATTTCCTGAATGGATTGTCTTGCAAAATTAATAACAGACGAAATTTTTTCGGGAAAATCATGTTTATTTATGAGATTTTCGGCTTCTTGCAAATATTGGATAGCATGCAAAACTTTATCTCTTTGTCTGGCTGAAATCAGGGTAGGATTCTCTCCTTTGGCAAGAAATCCGGTCAAACTTTGATGCAAGTCAACAAGATAACGCGATAAGTTTTCTGTTTCTATTTCAGAAATTATCACAAATTTTTTAGTAATGGCTTTACTATCTAAGGTAGGAATATTGAGTTGATTAAACAACTGCGCTTCATCTTGTAGGATTTTTTGTATGATATCATTCGAAAATAAATCTTTTTTACTTAAAATAACAAGAACTTTTTGCTGCGATGCTATAGTTAAATTTTGTAATAATTCGTTAATTTGATCAAAAATAAATTTTGTGACGGTTTCAGTTGAGCATTGATGCACATCAATAACTAAACAAATAATATCTGACTGCCCTAAAGTTTGAATACTTCGTTGCACACCAATTTTTTCGACAACATCTACCGTATCACGTATTCCTGCAGTATCAATCAATACAAAATCTTTGCCATCAATAATCAACCTATCTTCTAAAACATCTCGAGTCGTGCCAGGTATATGAGTGACAATAGCACGTTCGTAGCGTAACAACGCATTATACAAACTTGACTTACCCGCATTTGGCTTGCCAATTAATGCCACTTTAACACCTTCACGCAACTTTATACCGCTCGAGTAAGTATTGAGTAAAAGCAACAGTCTTTCCATCGATTGTTGCATCTGAGGTCGCAAAGAACTGGGCTCGTAATCGCCAACTTCATCGGGCGCAAAATCAATGTGTGCTTCTAAGTAAGAAAGTATTCCAATTAGTTGTTCACGAATGAGCTCTGTTTCCTGTGTTAACACCCCAGCAACAGCTTGCCGTGCTAACGTTACACCACCAAAGGTTTCGGCATGAATCAGTTGATTTATCCCCTCGGCTTGCACCAAATCGAGTTTGCCATTTAAAACAGCTCGTTGCGTAAATTCTCCAGGTTGTGCATCGCGCATACCGAGCTGTCGTAAAAAACTATGTAGCTTTGCAGAAATCAATGGGTTTCCGTGCACAGACACTTCGAATACATCTTCTCCCGTATAACTTTTAGGGGCGGGGAAAAAAGTTACCACAACATCATCAATCACTTCCCCTTGCTGATTTTTAAAATAAACATAACGAGTTATTGGAACACCATTTGTTTTTAATAACAAATCTGCAAAAGGAACTGCTTTCGAACTGTTTGGCACGCATAAGTAGGGAGATAAGACACTCAAAAGATTTTGGCCAGAAATACGGTGCACATGAATTGCGCTGCGCACCGGAGGTGAAGCAAGAGCAAAAATACTATCAAATTGTGAATTCAAAAACTTAATCCTTTTTAATGACCTATTGCATCACTCTTCTTTATCTAAAGCAGAACGATCACTGCCAGAAATTGTATGTGAATGAATATCTTTTTCATACCCACTTTTGCTCTTTGAAAATGCACCAACTCTTTTGGGGTCGGCATTCTTTTCATGCGACATTTCGTGAGGACGTTTTTTATAATTTTTTTTGTGAAACTTTGCGGGAGCCGCATTTGGCTCCGCAACATTGTCTTGATTAAACTTTTTTGGCGCCGCTCTGTGCACAGAAGAATTTTTTTTATGACCAGAAGACGCATAACGCTTTTCTGTCGCATAAATTACCAAACGTCGTTTATCACCACTTCCAACGCTGCGGGTTGCAACACCCATCACTCCATCTAAAGCAAGATGAATCACTCTACGCTCTTGACTGCTCTTTGAAGACAAAATCACACTTTTTCCAGTTTTCTTAACTTTTTCTGCAAGTGATTTGGCCATCAATATCAGACGCTCTTCACGTTTTTCAGCAGAAATTCCTGCATCCAATTCAATGCGCGACGACACATCGCCAAGCTTTTTTTGTGCAATACGTTTAAAAACATGTTCAAATGCCAAAGAAAGCTTATCGCTTTTGCTTAAATATTTTTCAATTCGAGCATCCGAAACACAAACACGCACTTCATTTTCTTTTTGTTGATAAACAATATCAACCGTTTCTTGAGAAATGTCATAAGCAGAAAAAAAGAGTTGTTGATATGTTGTAAACAACGCTTCAACGTCTTTATCGGCATACGTTAAAATCAAACGATTTGTTGCATTGCTAGACTCTGCATGTTCGCTACCTAAAAAGGTTTTAGAATTGCCGCCAAAAGGAGACAAATTGGGTTTTGAAGGAGTCACTTTGCCTAATGTTTGACGGACAACTTCTCGCGCAGCTGCTTGAAGATCAGTTTTTGCGGTTTCAACCCAAGCTTCAATGCGAATTGAACGATTAAAAATTCGAGATAATAAACCTCCAGAAGGTTGTTGCAGAACATTATAGCAAACTAAATCTTTCTCAATTGCAAAATCTCTAGCAGCCTTATCAAGCGCTTCTTCTAGAGTTTTTCCTGTGTATTGCTTTTTGTTCATGAATACTCCATGAGTCGGATTATTTTAACACCTAAAACAATATATTTTAGGTACATATACAAAATTGAGATCGACTTTGCCAATCTCAATTTTAAGTTTACTTTATTTTAATCATGCTTTCTTATAATAACGTGTCAGGAAAACCTGCCTAATGATAGAAAGTAATGTATTGGTAATAATGTATAATGCCAATCCTGATGGATAAAAAATCATCAACACAGAAAACACAATAGGAATTATTTTCATCATTTTAGCCTGAGTGGGATCCATCGATGGCATTGGCATCATTTTTTGTGAAGCAATCATAAGAGCAGCCATAAGAACTGGCAATAAAAAATAAGGATCGTGTTGTGTTAAATCTTTAATCCAGAAATAAAATGGGGCTTGGCGCAATTCAAACGTGTGTCTAAAGCAAGAATCTAATGCAAAAAACACAGGAATTTGCGGCAACAATGGCAAACAACCACCTAAAGGATTGGCACCGCCTTTTGCCATTAATGCCATCATTTCTCGGCTTGCCATCTGTTTGTCGTCTTTATACTTTTCTTGAATTGCTTTCATTTCGGGTTGCAACTTTTGCATTTTTTGCCCCGAAGCAAACGCTTTGATATTTAGTGGCAAGAAAAGAATATTTAACATGATAGTTAAAATAATAATCGCAGTACCCCAATTTGCAACAATACTATGAATAAAAGACATCAAATGATACATTGGACGCGCAATAATTTTAAGAAATCCGTAATCAATTGTTTCGCTCAAATGATATTGGTCGTAATTTTTTAAAATGGTTTCGTTTTTAGGGCCAATATAAATTTTATAATTAAATTCTGTTGCTTGACCAGGGCTTAAATTTACGGGTTGTTTGACCCATGCCTCATACATTGTTTGATCAATCGCAGAATGCAGATCTTTGCGTAAATTATAGTCTGTACGAAGCGCTTCAAAACCAATTGGAGTTTGCGTTAATGGTATTACAGTATTCATCCAGTACAAAGAATCGGCTGTCATCCAACTAAAAAAGCTGCTTGATTCGCTTAATAACAATTCGTAGCTTGCTTTTTCTTCGAAAGGAGTTGTCTTACGGTTTACAGTGCCATCGGGTAACCGCACTGCAACAGAGTGGTATTGAGGCGGCACAGCCGAAAACATCCCAGAACCATGGTTGCGGTTGTCAGATGTTGCGCCAATTTCAAAATCAACACTTGTATTTTGAAATTGTTGCGAAATATTTTTAACAATGATTTGCAAATCACCGTCGTAACGATCGGGAGAAAATTTAAAAATTCTTGTAATTTCTAGTCCATTAGACCGCTGCACAATTTTAATAGCACCATCTGTGGTTTTCATGATTCCGGCAGGTTGATTGCGCAGATCAATCACATTTTTTGCACGCAAACGAAAGCCATAAGCCTTACAAATATTGTGATTTTCAATCACAGAAACTGGTGTAGAATCATTGTAAGCAATTTTCTCTCCAAGCATCAGATTATCACTGATACAGCCTCCAGTTGGCGTGAATGCCAAATCAATGCGATCGCTTTTTATAAAAAGATCATCAAGGTTTGCAACTGTTAATGGTTGTGGTGGCTGTTCTGTTGCACTTGCACCAAGCTCCAATGGTTTTTGCTTTGGAATGCCTGACGCTGCATCATTGTTGGCTAGATTTTGCGTACTAGAGCCCACAACACCCTGATCTGCCGTAGTAGTCGCATTCATTTGTTGTTGAATATAATAATTTTGTACCGCGACATACCCACCAAACAATACAAAAAGGCCTAACATAAAACCAATTGTTTCTTTTTTCACATTAATTCCCGTTCTTAATTTAGTTTAACGTCAAGGGAGATCAACCCCGCCTTGATGAAATGGATGGCACTTGCAAATTCTAATCGCTGTTTTACTGAGTCCTTTAGCTGCTCCATATTTTTGAAACACCTCTAGGCTATATTGAGAACAACTGGGATAGAATCGACAGCGTGCACCGAGTGCTGGAGAAATACACCTCTTATAGATCTTGATCAAGAATACAGCCACAAGAACAATTGCATTATCCAACTTTCTATGCATCTTCACGCTCATTTTGTAAAACTGTACAATTTGCTAGCACTTTTTGAATTGCGGTTTGCACAATTTCATAGAGATCCTCCCACTTTGCATCTAGCACATTTCTATTTGCCATAAATAACACTTGTATTTCAATACCTAATGGCAAAACTGCGTTTTTTAAATAGCAATGCAGTGCTGCCTTCAAACGACGGCGTGCACGATTTCGCTGAACTGCTCTTTTATGCACACCTTTTTTTGAAGCCACAATGGCAAACTGAAACAACGCGCGCGGATTGTGAGTTTTTTTTATAGACATATAGGTTAAAAAATAACGGGTTTTAAACTTTGTCGCAGAAGCATAAAATTCTGCAAAATTTTTGATTTTAGTTACAGAAAAAAAAGTTGAAGTTATCATTTATAAGTGTTGTCCTTTTTGGCACTAAAGTCACAATCTACGCACAATTCTCGGTATGCTATAAAAATAAACCATCTTTGAAAACCCCGAGGGAAATATGGTTGCGAGGGTCATCAGAGCATCTCTCAAGCACGTTGCCTACAGTCAAGTCAGGCTTAACTTAGTTAGACTTGGGATAGCAACCTATGTTTTGTTCTTTGTTATTTTGGCACGTGGGATCGAAGGGATAGGCAAACTCTCCAATATAATTGGAAAAGTCAGCGTTATCCGTTCTGGCCAAATGTTTCCTGCTGATAAAGATTTTATTCTTTACGAAACAGATGAGTTGGTGACTTACGAAAAAACTGCTGCAAAAATATTATTTCACGATGGCAGTAGTGTCATGGCATTTCAAAACGCTCATTTAAAATTGATTGAATATAAAATAAAACCTCGCTCACAAACAACTCAAGATGTAGAATCTGCCATTGATGTTATCAAAGGTAAAGTTAGATTTTTTGTTAAACCTCAAGAAGAAACAGAAAATAATGTCGGCAAAACAGATGCAAAATTTAAAACATCAAACTCTGTAATGGGAATTCGAGGCACCAGTGGTTTTATTGATGCTACCTTTGAAGGAAGTACACAAGTAATTGTCTTAACAGGAGTTGTTGAGGTTACAAGCTTGTCAGATCCCAGTAAATCCGTTTTTGTCCCAGCCAACCGATTTTCTGAAATTGTTGGAAACAAAGCGCCTAGCTTTCCCAAAGCGATTCCTCCAATGATTTTAAACCGATTAAACACTGATGCAACGACTTTAGATCCAAATGTTAAACGCGAAGAAGAAAAATATAAAAAAGGCAATAATAATGAAAACAAGCCTGGTAACGAATCGGGTTCCAATAATAATTCTTCTAAATATAAAGAATCTGCTGCAACAAATAGCGATATTAACGAACAAAAAAAACAAGTTTTTAATCCCGATGGGTCGAGTGCTGTTGTAAGTACAAATAATAGCTTAAATGAATTGCTTGTAAAACAAGGTAACCCTTCATTGCGACCAACAAGTTATGGCAACTACGAACCAATTAAAAAATCTCTAGAACAAACTACAAATTTATCAGACAAAATTAATAAACAAGTTGAAAATGTTGTGCAAACTGTAACAACGCCACAAATTCGATCGGTTAATATCATTGTCAATACACCAACTTTACCATGACAGGGTGACTATGAATGCAAGTAAAATTTTTAAAGATATCTATGCTCATTTAAAAATCATAGATAAAAGTCATAAAACAATTGAATTGTTAAATGCATCGATCAATTTAACTTCCCAAGAAGAAGTCATTGCCCCTTTACAAAAAGAATTTTTAGTCATCGAACTTACCTACACGTATCTTCACTTTGGATTTAGTATTTTTTCAAACTCAAGTATTGAACTTTTAATAAAAGAAATGCATAGAGTATCTGGAACAAACCAAAAATTTATTAAAAACTGGTTAAATATCAGTAGTGATTTAATTTTACAAGAAATTTCTATTAACGAAAAAGAAACATTAATTGAGATTAATATTCTTGAAGAAGTTTTTTCTCAAGAATTTGTTAAAAGAATTTTTTGTTCCGAGCAAGACGAGGATTATTTAACAGGAATGGGAATTTATCCATTTGATCTTATAGAAAAAATTAGAACAATTTCAAGAAATAAAATTGCAAAAATAACTTCTAAAGAAAATCAAATTTATGATGATACTATTTTAGAAAGTGAAGAATACTTTTTAGATGATTATCCTTTTATAAAAAAATCAATTTTTGAACATCTCAACCAACTCAACTCCGATCCTTTGTCTTTATTATCTTGGCGATTAGAATCATTTATTAATTTTATTCAACAAGATAATGGCATGATTTTTTTACTAAGAGAAATTAACAATAAAAAGAAAATAGACTCTAAAAAATTTATGGCAATTGTTTCTTTACTGGTTCCACATAGCGATGAACATGGAAATTTATTGCTACCCCATACTCCTATCTCGCCTGTACAAATTGCAAGACTTTTTTATCCTGAATTTAAATCTGATAAATTTCAAATTGATATTTTAAAAAACTGGATCCCCCTGCATAATGAACAAGAGATCAAATATGAAATAGAAAATATTTTAGAACTTGGAGTGAATTATGGTCTCTTTTTTAAGGTTCCCAACGGAAATAAAAAATTTTCTTATGGCTTAAGCGATAAAGGTTTAAAAATAATAAAACCATTTCATAATGTTCTTACAGATACTATTTTAAAAAACTCTATTGACCTTTCTCAGTAAGCAAACTAGCTTAAATAACCATATTTTTTCTTTGCCTTTTTGAAAGGTCGTTTTTCATGCCCCGTCCCGTTATTGATCATCATGAAACAAACGATTGTTATACAATTCGAGTAACAAAACCTAGCCTAAAATATATTGATTTCTTTTTAAAATTAAAATGTTCCGCAGAATTGGTTGCAACTGGTTTTTACCCAAACGGAAAAGAAATTTCTGAAACACAAGGTGCGTTTGAAGCAATACGCCATAAATTAAAACTTAATTACTTAGATAACTCTGTCGCAATAGTTGTTGTCGGCGATGGTTACAATCCCAGAACAGGCTATTATATCGCTTGCATGACCAATTGGCAGATCTTCTCAGTAGACCCTGCTATGACACGTGATTACAAAGACATTGTCGAAAAAATAAAAAAAAGAAATAATATTAAAATTTTTCCTCAACCCATCGAAGAGTGTGAGTTTGATATTTCACAATTTAAAACAGTTGTTTTATTGTTTGTGCATTCACACGCCAGTTTAAAAGCAAGTGTCAATTCACTTAAAAATAGTGAATCTGTTGCCATACATGCTGTTTCTATGCCTTGTTGTTTTGATGATGACCTTGGAATACCGTATAATTTAAAATTTGATGATCCTTTTGTGGTTTCTGTACATCGAACTCTATTTATTTACAAAAATATTTTACAGCATTTTTCTTAACACTATTCATCAAACGCTTTAGAAATTGCATAAATCACTCTATCTCTATCAATTTCTTTCTTGTTTGCACTATCTCCTCTGCTAGGCTCAGTGTTTAATTCTCTTTGAAGCACTAAAAAAATTGTTGCATTCTTAGAAACTTTGATCGAAAAAATCATAAACCAAATCAAACCAAAAACAAAAAATAAAAAAACGTATTTTAATAATGTCGCCATAAATAAAAAATCTCCTCACTTATCATAGCGATATAAGTAGGAGATTTGGAGTCAAAATTTTGAACGAAACTAAGAAAAATAAAGTATTTGTTGAACTGAAAAAACTCAGTTTGCTCTACGACCTCTTTCTAAATCTTCTTGATGTCGCAGCGAATACAGCGCCCAAGGTTGAATTTGTAAACGTTTAAAACCAATAGGATCCCCAGTCCCTTCGCATAAACCATAGGTTCCATCATTTGCATCAATTTTTCTAATAGCTTTTTCAATTAAAGAAATTTTAGCTCTATTGGCCTCAGCGAGCTTTATGTTCACTTCTTGATCGGTTTCAACTGATGCAAGATCGGTTTCATCGGAGATATCATCACGACTAATTTCAAATGCTCCTTCATTCTTTCGTGCAATTTCCTTTGCATACAACTCTTCCCGCAATTTAGAAAGAATTGCTTTTAGTTCAATAATCTCTGCACGAGTTAATTCTTGTGGTTGAGAAGGTGTTTTAGGCGGCATCGTATTTTGTTCTCCTACACAGCACTAATACCAAAATAACAATGGTATGACTTTATGGGATACAAATTAAAATCTCAAAGGATACATGAGATTTTTTAATTTGTGGGTATGATTTACCATACCGGGAAATTGACATACACTATATACTTACCAATAGTCTAGGGATAATACGCATACTCTCTTTCAAGAACAAAGCCAAGACTAAAAGGATTATAGTTTATGCCCGGCAATAACTTAGTACAAGGTATTCAAGAATGCTTAAATTTTATTGAAGGACAGTGGACACAACCTGCCGAGACATTAGGAGCTGTTATAAGCCCATTAACCGGCAAACCTCTTGCAAAAACTTTTAGAAGTTCTAGTGCTTGTGTCAATAAAGCTGTTCTTGCCGCAAAATCAGCACAGATGTCCTGGGCACAATGGAGCCTGCGCGAACGATCCACTATTTTTTATAAATTTAACAATTGGATAACTGAAAATTTACAAGAACTCATACAAACAATTAGCATGGAGTGTGGCAAACTCCCCGAAGAAGCGCGAGATGGATTGTATAAAGGAATGGAAATTATTGAGTTTGCCGCAAGCCTACAAAACCATGATATTATGGAAAAAATGCAAGTTTCTCGAGGTGTTTTTTGTGAGTTCCGGCGTGAGCCTCTCGGAGTTGTTGCTGGCATCACTCCATGCAACTTTCCAGCAATGGTTCCACTTTGGATGATTCCTATTGCAATTATGACTGGTAATAGTTTTATTTGGAAACCCTCAGAAAAAACTCCTATGACCTCTATTTTACTTTGTGAAGGCCTAAAATCTTGCGGATTACCCAACGGGATTTTAAGTGTTGTTCAAGGAGATAAAACCACTGTTGACGCACTGTGCGATCACAATGACATTCAAGCTATTGGGTTTGTTGGGTCTTCACCTGTTGCAAAATATGTTTATAGCCGCTCAACTCAAAATGGAAAAAGAGCCCTGACCCTTGGTGGTGCCAAAAACCATATCATTCTTATGCCCGATGCCCAGCCAGAAATTGCTGTCGATGGAATTATTGCCTCTTTTTCTGGCTGTGCCGGACAACGATGCATGGCTGCAAGCGTCTTGCTGGCAGTTGGAGACACCAATAAAATTATTCACGAAATCGCAAAAAAAGCCGCAAATTTTAAAGCAAGGCAAAATATTGGAGCGATTATCACCAAACAATCACTCGAAAAGCTTGTTAACGCAATCGAAAAAGCCGTTTCAGAAGGAGCCCGGTTGCTGGTAGACGGGCGCAATCCAACAGTTGCCAAAGAATATTCTAATGGCAATTGGCTCTGCCCTACAATTCTAGATGAAATTTCACCAAATAGTTTTTGCGCTCAAGAAGAATTATTTGGCCCTATACTTTCTATAGTGCGATGTCATGATATAGAGCATGCAATTAAAATTGAAAATCACAACCGTTATGGCAATGCAACCTCTGTTTTTACATCACGAGGCGACATTGCTGAATATGTGACCAATCATGCCAAATCAGGAATGATTGGCATCAATATCGGAATCCCTGTTCCACGCGAACCCTTTTCTTTTGGAGGAATCAATGACTCTAAATTTGGGCATGGAGATATGACAGGACATTCGGGTGTCGATTTTTGGAGTTTAAAAAAGAAAGTTACAACAAAATGGTTTCAAACCCAAACAAAAAACTGGATGTCGTAATGCAAAAGGGAGGTGCGCAATATGGCACATTCAAGTCATGTTTTATTAACTTCGCATCCTGCTCGTATTTTTAAACTTGCAGCACCTTTAAACTGGGGAGATCCCGATCCTTTAATCCGTGGCCCCGTAGTGGCTTCTTTAACAAAAAGAGAACACAGAAATGCAATTGGAACCCATAGCGGCAGTTACTCTGTGTATCGTGCCTTGGCAAACGCTTCAGGCGCCCTAACCATGGAACATCGTCCTGATTTCACCAATACAGCACCTGTTGTCAATATTGGTTCCTATGCGGCATGGGGTGATCCCGAAAAAATTGTCAGTATTGATCCTTGGGGAGCAAAGGTTGGCGAAGTTTTTAAAAGCTTTTACGACAAAGGCTATGATATCCGCCCAAGCATTGCAATTACCAAAGCACACATTCATATGCCTGAAGTTTCGCAAGCCATAGAGCTTGGCAGACTTCCCATTGATGGTAAAATTGTTTTAAAAAACAAAGATGTTATTGTTACCAAAGTCGCTATTGAACCTGTTTGGTATTTGCCAGGCATTGCAAAACGTTTCAATATTTCTGAAGGCGACTTGCGCAGTGTGTTATTCGATCAAACTGGCGGCATGTTTCCAGAGCTCATTACCCGTAAAGATTTAAAATTACTTTTACCACCAATAGGAAGCACGTCTGTTTATATTTTTGGAGACGTTTCTTATATTGCCGATCCTACAAAACAACTTACAGTGCGTATTCATGACGAATGCAACGGTTCCGACGTATTTAGTTCTGATATTTGTACATGCAGACCTTATTTAACCCATGGTGTCGAAGAATCCATTCGTACCGCACAACAAGGAGGGTCTGGACTTGTGATTTATTTTCGCAAAGAAGGCCGTGCGCTTGGCGAAGTGACAAAATTTCTTGTGTATAATGCTCGCAAAAGACAAGAAGGTGGAGACAATGCGGCCACTTATTTTCATCGCACAGAATGTGTTGCAGGCGTGCAAGACATGCGTTTTCAACAGCTCATGCCCGATGTCTTGCATTGGCTTGGCATTCAACGCATCGATAACCTTGTTTCAATGAGTGACATGAAATACAACGCAATAGTCGAAAGCGGCATTAACGTTGTCCGTCGCATCTCTATTCCAGAAGAGTTGATTCCACCCGATGCGCAAGTCGAAATGGAAGCCAAAAAAGCGGCCGGTTACTTTACAGAAGGCAAAACTAAAAATGTGTCTGAACTGAAAAAAGTGAAAGGACGCAAACTTGATGAGTAATTCAATACATAGTTTTAGTGGAGACATTCATGATATTGAATATGTTTTTTCTCCTCTCACAGTTCGTAAAAAAGCACAAGAAATTTTAAATTTGGCTTTGTCTGGAGACACTGACTTTTTGGTTCACACAGAAAAGTTAGAGGAGGTTTCTAAGTTTGTAACTTCTGTGACATTAGAAAATTATCCTACTTTAAATATTCCTTTTCATTCACGCTGGAATCATTTTAATGCAGGAAACATTAACAGACTCGATGAATTAAAATCTGTGTTATCAACTTTAACAATAGTGCAAAGAGTTAAAGCAAAACTCGACCTCGTTATTTTAAGTGTTCTTATGGATGCAGGAGCAGGATCCCGCTGGCGCTATTTTGATAAAAATTCCCAAAAAGAATATTCTCGTTCTGAAGGTCTTGCAGTAGCCAGTTTACAAATGTTTTTATCGGGGGTATTTTCTTTACAAAAAGAAAACCCTTACCAGGTTCATGCCGAAAAACTCAAAACCTTAAAACTTGACGAATTGTCTGCTGGTTTTCAAGTCACAGAAAAAAACATGTTGATAGGCTTAGAGGGGCGCCTAAAGTTATTGCATAACCTTGGTGAAGCCCTAGCAAAGGACTCTGAAATTTTTGGGTTAGAGCAACCCCGTATTGGCAATATGCTCGATTTTTTTCAAGAAAAATTTCCGACAGCACATATTTCTGCAAGCCAAATTCTTCGCACAATTCAACAAGGACTTGGCGCAATTTGGCCAGGCCGCGCAACAATCAATATGGTGAATTTAGGGGATGTTTGGCCTTATGCGCCAATGGGAGATAGCATTCAAAGCTTAATTCCATTTCATAAGCTCTCGCAATGGCTTGCGTATTCGTTGTTTGAACCTCTCACAGAAGCCGGATTTACAATTTCACACATTGATTCCCTAACGGGACTCGCAGAATATCGCAATGGCGGCTTGATACTTGATTCTGGACTTGTTTCTTTAAAAAATAAACAAAATTTTGAAACCATCCATCATCCCGGTTCGCCTCTTGTGATAGAATGGCGCGCATTAACCATTGCGTTGCTTGATGAAATTGGCAAAAAAGTGACAGAACAATTGGGCAAAACACCATCTGATTTTCCGCTCGCACGGGTTCTCGAGGGAGGAACATGGTGGGCCGGACGCCATATCGCTGCGAAGTTACGCAAAGATGGAAGTCCTCCATTAAAAATAGAAAGCGATGGAACAGTATTTTAAATTTTTAAGAGGAATGAAACTGTATGTTAAAAAAAATATCTTTTTTATTTTTTGTAGGTGTTTCTTTATTAGGGACAACATCATGCTTAAATGTTGGCGCACCGTTTTCGAGTGATGTCACCTGGATTAAAGCAGGATCCACATCAAAGCAAGATATTGAACGTGTGTTTGGCCCCCCATTTCGAGTGGGTTATGACTCTGGCTTTAAAACATTTACTTATGGATACTATAAATATTCACTCTTTGCTGAAAGCCAGACCAAAGATTTGGTGATTCGCTTTAATGATAATAATATTGTGAGCAATTTCACATTTAGTAGCTCATTTATAGAAGATAAAAGCAAGCTAAAAAATCAATAAGCTTCTGCTAAAAAGAACGTAACTTAACCTGAAGTGCGGCTTGCACTGATTCTTTGCTTATCGATCATGGTGTGTAACAACGTCACTGCGGCAGGTGTAATACCACTGATACGCGATGCTTGCCCTAATGTACTTGGATTGTGACGTTTTAGTTTTTCGACGACCTCTCGGGATAAGCCACTTACCAAGCTGTAATTAAAATGATTTGGAATCCAAACATGATCATAGGTTTTGAGTTTATCGCTCAAACCTTCTTCACGTCTAATATAACCTTCATACTTTACTTCTATTTCTAAGCAGCGCAAAATTGAAAGTTCATAATCCGAAACAAGTCCTGCTTCTTTTAAATTGCGCACGTTGGTTTCCGGGCGTTTTAAGTACGCATCCAATGTTACGTTGTTGGAAACTAAGGGTAAGTTATGCTTTTGCAAATGCTCATTGAGGTCGGGAGTGGGATTGAGCCAAACTTCTTTTAAACGACTTTTTTCTTTTTGCATTTTTTCTTGGCGATCTTTATATTTCACATAAATATCATCTGAAACTAAACCAAAATTTCTACCGTATTCTGTAAGGCGTTGATCGGCGTTGTCTTCTCGTAATTTTAAACGATTTTCTGCACGACTTGTAAACATACGGTAAGGTTCGTTGGTGCCAAGTGTTGTGAGATCGTCAATGAGCACCCCAATGTAACTTTCAGAACGACTCAAAATAAAAGGAGGTTTGCTATCTGCTTTCAACGCGGCATTAATGCCTGCAATCAAACCTTGCGCTGCCGCTTCTTCGTATCCTGTTGTGCCATTGAGTTGTCCAGCAAAATATAAGTTTGCAATTTTTTTAGTTTCTAAGGTTGGGTGAAGCTCTGTCGGTTGAACAAAATCATACTCAATGGCATAACCTGGCTTCATAATTACCACATTTTCAAAACCAGCAATCGTTTTCAAAAATGCTTCTTGCACATGAAGTGGCAAGCTTGTGCTAATGCCATTTGGGTAAATTTCGTGTGTTTGATACCCTTCTGGTTCAATAAAAATTTGATGGCTCAGGCGATCGGGAAACTTGACCACCTTGTCTTCGATACTTGGGCAATAACGTGGTCCAATACCTGTAATGACCCCACTATATAAAGGAGACAAATGCATATGATTACGAATCACTTCGTGGGTTTTTGCATTGGTATGCGTAATGTAACAAGGAACCAATTTTTGCGTAATGGCTTGGGTGCGCATACTAAATGGCACAAAATCAGGATCGCTATCTTGGCGTTCTAAGCGAGAAAAATCAATAGAACGGGCGTCTAAACGTGGCGTAGTTCCCGTTTTCATGCGACCAATCTGAAATCCATATTGTTTGAGCGCTGCAGCAAGCTCAACGCTTGCAGGCTCTCCAGCTCTTCCTGCCGTGATGCGGCGTTCGCCAATGTGAATCAGGCCATTTAAAAACGTTCCCGTCGTCAAAATAACGCATGATGCATGAATCGTTTGATCGAGAGATGTTTGCACTCCCGTAACCTGATTATTTTCTATTATTAACGATGCAACTGTATCTTGAATCAAATCAAGATTTTTAGTGTCTTCCAGTGTTTTGCGCATATAACTGCGATACAAATCCATATCTGCCTGGGCGCGGCTCGACCAAATTGCAGGCCCCTTGCTTTTATTGAGAACACGAAATTGAATGCCCGTGTTATCAATTGCAAAACCCATTTCTCCGCCTAGAGCATCGATTTCTTTTACCAAATGACCTTTAGCTGTACCGCCAATAGCAGGATTACAAGACATCTGCCCAATACGATCGAGACTCATTGTAATAAGGAGTGTCTTTTTGTTCATGCGTGCAGCGGCAAGTGCTGCTTCACAACCAGCGTGACCGCCTCCAACAACAACAATATCATACTCTAATGATCGCATATCATCCTCTTTGAATAAAAACAGAACGTTAAGCACCCTTCACAAAACAGTAAGCTGGGTACTTATTTTGATTTGTATTACCTGGATTTATGGCTAGGAACAAGAACTATTAAAAAAAGGAGCAAGCGCAACTCATGTTTATTAAAAAAATAGCTACAAAAGAATAAAGTTTTTGTTTATTTATATTTATCATAAATTTTTGCTATGAACCCATCTTTTCTCATGAGTGCAAGCGTAGCGTTGAACTTTTTAATTAATGCTATATCTGTTTGCAAGTTAAATGCCGCATACAAATCAACTTGCTTAAAAGTAAATAAAGGAACAATTTTTCCAATATTTTCTTGTTTTGCAAGCCAAAACCCAATTTGCGAACCAGTAGCCCAAAGATCAATTTTACCTTCTGCAAGTTTAAGCGCATTTTGCTTGTCATTTGTTGCTAAAATTAAGTTTTTTCCTTTAATAAAATTTTGCGATAATAAATATTCGGCGGTTGCATCGCCATTGTAACCACCCACAACATATTTTTTAGCATCATCTAAATTTGTAATTTTTATACTCGAACCAGCTTTGCCAAATAAAACCCAGTCATTTTGTACCAGAGGCCCAACCCATTTAAAGTTTTTTTCGCGATCTGGTGTACGAGTTGTAGAGTAAACAACTGTATTGCTTTCTTCGCTGGCCATTTTAACCGAACGCGCCCAAGGAAATACTTCAATTTTATATTCTATTTTTTCTCGCTTAAATAATTCTTCAATTATTTCTGTAGAAATACCTTTTATTTTTGAATTTTCTTCCATATTAAATGGAGGATAGTTTTCTGTTACAACAGTTAATTTGGTTGATGAATAACAAAAACTATGATAAATTAAATTAATTGTTAGTAGCAAAATAATTCTTTTTATTATCATATTACATATTGCCTTTCTAGAAAAAAAATAAAATAGTTTAGAAATTTAAATTTTTAAATTTGCTAACAAATAAAATGCATGACTCCAAGCCAATGGCATAACCCAAACGGGTGTTCCATCAAAAGAATTGACTTGTTCAGAAAAAAATCCAGCTTGATTACTTAAATTTATAGTTTTTAAAAATATATCTTCTGATAAAATATTATATTCGGAAAAATTTTTTGCCAGTTCTTTTGCTGCAATCGCCATCCAAAATCCAGAGAGTATCCAACTATTACCTCCCATATAACTATCATTTTCATAACGCAAAGAAGCATATTCTTTGCTAAGATTTTCGTAACAAAATTTAAATATTGATAATTTAATTGAATCTTCAATAGGAAACTCATAAACTGGAAAAATACATGATAACAAAGAAATATCTGCTCGTAAATCTCTATTATGATGCGGATCAATGGAACGTGCAAATCGTTTTTGATTATTGACATAAAGTTGATTTGTACAAAATTTAATACAATCTCTCATTGCATTTTTAATCTTATTTTCCATTTCAGGAAAATAAGATAAACTACGATTTAACGCTCCGTATGCACACACATGCGAATAAAAGTGCAATCCGTAGTGTTCTTCCCAAAGATCAAACCCAAACTGCAAAGACCCAATTTCTGCAAAATCATGAATTAGTTTTAGAATTCCATTGTGAATAGAATGCAACATAATCTCATTTTTCTCGTGTTTTAAAAACTCTAGCATTACGATTATTGTTAAACCGAGTTGATCAGCCTGCAGATTACACCAACTCGGCGCTTTGCTCCCAGAGCATTCGTATCTTTGAAAAAAATCACCATTTTGCAATTGCACCTTTGCTAAAAAAAGTAAAATAGATTTTGCTTCAGCAAGACAATTATTTTCAATTAAGCTCAACGCACAAAAAGCGGCATCACGAGGCCAAACAAAGCCATATCCACCACTATTTCTAAAATCTAAATCACATTCTGGTGCAGCAACAATACCTCCAGAAATATCAATCAATCCTTTTAAAACACACAACGAAACTTTTTTTAAATAATTTCTTTTATCAAAATGAGAAAGCTCTTTAGGTCGCAATAATTCTATGTTGTCTTTTTTTACTTTTTGTAATATTTTGGATTTTTGATTATTAAAAAATACTAAAAATGTTTGCTCGAGTTCTTCTTGAGAATGCCCCAGTCCGTAAAAAATATTTATTTCACTTTTAAACATATTTTCGGTATTATCTTTTGGTTTTAATAATAAAGGTTGAGTGTAAGCTGCTGCATAAACTTGCCCCATTTCTATACGGCGAAAATTATTTGGATCGGTTAAAAAATGATTGACAACTTCTCCTAATGATTTATCTGGTTGATGATGAATTGCACGCACTGCTTGAAATTGCGGGTAACATGCGTCATCGCATGCACCAATAATAGCCCAATACTTTCCAGAAAAAGCAAAAATAAAATCTTCGCCTGTTTCGGTAAAAACTGTTTGAAATCTTTTTTCACCTTTCATTTTCCAACTTGATAAAACCCAAAAAATTATTTTTTCTGCTGCCAACTCTTTTGGAACGTGTATTTCCCAATTTTCTTTGTAATATGTATTATATGCAGAGCAGATTTTTTTTACTTTACAACCAGGCATCGCAATATGATTGATGCTCCATTGAGCTATAATTAAATTATTTTCGGGGTCGCAGTTTAATTGCAGGTTGTCTCTGCATGGATCGAGCCAAACACTCTCTCCGTTAATGGCAAATCCACAAATTGAAAATTCTAAATGACTGTGCCTGCTGTCTTTATGAGGCCAAAATAATGCTTTTAGCTGAGCGTCTTCTCCAAGGCATGCCACGATGTTTTCTGACGTCGTGATACTTGAGTAGTTTTCTGGCATTCTTGCTTTCCTCCTAAGGAAACATTGCCCTCATCTGCAGACTGCTCCAAACCAATTGTTTTAACTTGGAGTTTTTCAGCGCATTTCATTTCTAGATCTTCTATAATATTAACAAAATTTAAATATGCTTCATAAGGACTGTCAAATGGACTAAAGTACTTATGCACATCACCGTCATTTGACCATTTGATGCACATATAGTAAAAATGATCACTTGTAAGGAGTTTTCGCCATTCTTCTATAAGACGCATGTCGTTTAAAAGTTCTAAATTACTTTTTAATTTATACACCTTTTCGATGGCATCATACTGAATTCGATTGCCAAGCCACGCAGAAAGGTCACGTTCGGTGTCTGCCCAACTCAATGGTCTGCTCACATCCATTGCAGCACGGGATGGAAATTTGTTGATAACATCAGAAATTGTTAAAAATTCAAAACGATCATCATTGGCAATTTTAGCCACAAAATGATCTAAAAATTCAAAAATCCCCGTGTCACGCCACTGATGTTCTCCAAATGTTTCGTAATCCATAAATAATCCAATGCATTCATGATTTCCATCCAATAAACTTTCAAGCCAAAAATGATATTTTTCTGCAGTAAGTGGCCATGATGGCCACATTTTATTAGAAAATCGAAAGGCAATATCATCTGATAGTTTATAACTTTTAGGAAACAATTTTAGATTTGGTATTTCTGGATGATGAAAAATATGATGTGAATTCCAGCCATTTGGCAAATACGGTTCCCATCCTTCAACCAAACAAGCATGAAAACCAGCTTTTGCAACCATTTTGCCAATTCCATTAGAATAAATTAGCTCAGTATTGCGAAATGCTGTGGTTTCTCGATTAAAAATTTTTTTAATGAGTTTTTTTTGTGTCTCAATTTGCTTAAAAAACTCCTCTTCATCAAATAACGCGGCCAAACTGTGATGTGACGTTTCACATAATATTTCAGTATTGGGTAAAGATAGAATATCCTGATATAGCTCTAAAAGTTTTGGTGCGTAAAGACTACATTGTTCTAAAAATGTTCCTGTAATCGAAAACGTAACTTTAAACTTATTAGAGTGTCTTTTTAAAAGAGAAGCAATTAACAATCCAGCAGGCCAATAGCAATTTTTGGCAACTTTTTCAAAAATTGCTTTATTTGATGCGTCATTAAAATAATTTTTATGAGAACCAATATGCTGAATTCTAAAATCACTAATTCTAAATGGCTGGTGAACTTCAAAATAAAAGGATAGTGCAACCATTGAAAATTCCTTTCTTTAGGATTTGGGTATCTCACTATAAGCGGCAGTAAGGGTTTCAGCAGATTTTATCCAGGTACGTTGAGAAAGATCTTGTAAAGAATAGTCGATCATTTCTGATTTGATACAGTGATATTTTAATACACTTAGTATCCGATCGGCAATAAGATCTGTATCCCAAAAATCAACTTTTAAAACATGATTAAGAACTTCTGATACACCAGATTGTTTTGAAATAATGACTGGAATTTTTTGCGCAATAGCCTCTAAAGCAACAATACCAAAAGGCTCAGAAACACTTGGCATGACAAACACATCAGAATCAGCTAAAATATTTTTTACCTCATTAGAATTTAGAAACCCTGTAAAGTAAAAGTTTTTATCTAATTTTAATTCACTCACTAATTGTTTCATAGAAACCAATAAGTCACCAGAACCAACCACTTTAAACATTACATTTGAATTAAATTGTAAAACTTTTTTTGCTGCTTGAACAAAATAATAAGGCCCTTTTTGGTATGTTACCCGACCAACAAAGGTAACTATAGGTACTTTATTTTCAAGACTTAACAAGCTTTGTTTAAAATTATTAATTTCGTGTTTTGTATTATTTGCATTATAGACAACTTTGATTTTGCTATTTGGGATTTTAAAATTATTAACTATAATATTTTTTGTATAATTTGAGACTGCAATTATCATATCAGCAAGCTCAAGACCCATTTTTTCTATTTGTAAAATTTTTTCATTGTAATTTATTTCTCCTGAACGATCTAGCTCTGTAGAATGAATATGAACAAATAAAGGAATATCTATCTTTTCTTTTACCATTTTTGCAGCAACAAATGTCATCCAATCGTTTGCGTGTATAACATGATAATCAGAATCTTGTTCGATTATATTTAAAGCCAACAAGCCTAAAATATAAGCTTTTTCTTGGTAAGAATCTTTATCTATAAATAATTTTCTAAATTCACTAACAAAATCTGAGATATTCATGTTTTTATATAAACTATTAACATATTTTAAAAATTTTTTTTTGATTACTTTTTTATGACCTTCGCTAAATTCTATCTGTTTATTAGAATAATCATAATGAGAATTAAATAATAAATCTTTATAGTTTTCATTTATTTCAGACATTAATCTTTCTGATTCATAACGCGATTTTTTATTTCCCAAACTATTGCTGAAATTATTAAATAATTTTTTTCGCATAATAAATGGATTTTCTGGACTCACAATTTTTAAGCCTTTAGGCAAGGTAACTTTTACAGGAAAATGAGGCAAAACTAAAGTAACTTCATGACCCACTTCTAAAAGACCTTTAACGATTCCTTCCGTTGCAGTGCCTAAACCACCTGAAATTATGGGAGGATACTCCCAACCTAGCATTAATATTTTCATGAATTCACCGTAAAAAATAAAATTCAAAATAACTATAAATCTTTATCTGGCAACTAAATTTAAATCTAAATGTTCTGGAAAAATTGTTGGATTAGGACAAACTCGAATTGTATATGTTCTAATTTCAGGGTTCACTGTTTCTAAATCAATGGCGTAAATAAATATTTTATGTGATAAATCAGACTCCATAAATTTAAGTTGAAAATCTCTTTTTTCAAATAATGTGCCATTATTATCAGAGTTTTCTAATATTAATGAAATTTCTAACCAATTATCTGGAAATGGAGAATGAATTTCTATTTGCAATGTTACCTTTTCTCCAACAATTACAGTATCAGATGGTTTGATTTCTGTTCTTGAGATTTCAACTTCAGACCATTTTTCTTTTAATAAATTTAAGTTTTGAATATGAGTTTTTAATGACTGTTTTTGGCTGTCAGAATCTATCGACCAATTTTCATAAAATTTGTTAGCAGGCAAATAACTTGTGTGAACGTACTCCAATAACATTCTTTGCGCACTAAATTGTGGAGTTAAAGTCGCAATTGATTTTTTCATTTTAGAAATCCACTGCTGTGGAATTTTTGCGCTATAATAAAGAGGAATAATTTCTTTTTCAAGTAAGTCGTATAGATGATTTGCATCATGTTCATCGCGAGACTGATCGCTTAAAGCTTCGTTGCGCGA
The DNA here is from genome assembly GCA_003339605.1 of Spirobacillus cienkowskii. GTDB lineage: Bacteria > Bdellovibrionota_B > Oligoflexia > Silvanigrellales > Silvanigrellaceae > Silvanigrella > Silvanigrella cienkowskii. The sequence goes on from QOVW01000060.1 coordinate 29,316, forward strand.
ACCAATACACCAACCCAGATCAGGCGTATAGGCCTCATCCCACCAGCCATCAAGAATAGAAAAATTGAGTCCCCCATTTATGGCAATTTTCATTCCACTTGTTCCCGATGCTTCTAACATTCTAATTGGGGTATTTAACCAAATATCGACCCCTCGAACCAACTTTAAAGCAATGTGCATGTCGTAGTTTTCAAGAAATACAACGCGGTTTTGTAAGTTTTCTTTATTTATTGATTCGACAACCCTTTGAATTATTTCTTTTCCTAAAGTATCTTGAGGATGTGCTTTACCAGCAATAATAAGTTGCACTGGTTTTTCTGAATTTAAAATAATTTTCTTTAATCTATTTATATTTTTAAAAATCAAATGACCGCGCTTATAGCTAGCAAATCTTCTTGCAAAACCTATTGTTAAATATTCTGCATCTAAATTTGATTTAGAAATCGAAGAAATAAGTCTACTTTTTCTTGTAATATGTGCATTCCACAACTCAATATTAGGAATATTTTCTACTCTTTTCCAAATTACCGGATCAGTTAATTTTGCATCCCATCCTTTTCCTAAATAAAAATCAAATAACTCCACAAATTCGTTGCATAACCAAGTACGCGTATGCACACCATTTGTGATTCCTTTAATTGGTATTTCATGCTCAAGTAAATTTGGCCAAAGCGGTTTCCAAATTTTTTTTGATACCATTTTATGCAATTGGCTTACCCCATTACGATGTCCGCTTGTCCGCAACGCAAAAACGGGCATAGAAAACTCTGAACTATTTTCTGGAGAACGGCCTAAATTATAAAACTCAACTTCAGGAATACCATAAGTTAACTGTGTACTGCCTAAATACTTTTCAAGCATCTGCATTGAAAAAACATCATTTCCCGCAGGAACTGGCGTATGCACCGTAAACACCTGAGTTCCTTTAATTGCGACAAGCGCTTCGTTCCAACTCAAACCATTTTGTACATACTGCGCAATACGCGCTAAGGTTAAAAAAGCCGAGTGCCCCTCATTGAGATGATATACGGTAGGTTTAATATTCATTTTTGTTAGCGCTTTGACCCCACCAATCCCTAACACAATTTCTTGTTGAATACGTGTTTCATGACCTCCCGCATAAAGCCTTGCGGTGATACGCCTAATGTCTAAAGGATTATCTGGTACGTTTGTGTCTAATAAATATAAAGGGACACGACCAACATTTAGTTTCCAAATTTGGCAAAATACTTTTGCGCCTGCAATTTCAACATCAATCATTAATGGTTTGTTTGTTGCTTCGGTAACAAGTTGCATTGGCAAATAAAAAGGGTCATTCATATCATAATTTTCGTTTTGCCATCCTGCTTCATTTAGACTTTGTCTAAAGTAACCTTCTTGATAAAAAAGCCCAACTCCAATCAACGGAAGCGAAAGATCACTTGCTGTTTTAAGATGATCTCCAGAAAGAATTCCCAAGCCTCCAGAATATAAAAAAATACTTTCGTGAAGGCCAAACTCCATAGAAAAATATGCAATTGTACTATCTTTAAAATTTGGGTTAGATTTTGTAATTCCATGTTCTAAGTAATTTTTAAACTCAGAAATAACCTCATCCAAGTGCTCTAAAAACCCACTGTCTTCTTTTAAACTTTCCCAAGTAGAAGAAGGCAATGTGTTGAGTAATTTTAAAGGGCACGGACCACTTGCTTCATATTTTTGTGGGTTTATTCGGCGGAATAAATTAATGGCATTGATATTCCATGACCACCAAACATTTCTAGCAAGGTCCCACAAAGGCTCCAAATTTTTGGGTAGTGACGATCTAATATGGAGTTGAATAGTCCGCATTGTTACTCCCGATCAATTTTTATCAAAGAATACTGGCTTGAATTTTGACGAATTGCAACAATATCAATTTTAAATTTTTAAAAATAGAATTTTATTTAAAAGCAAAAATTTTATAAAGTAACTATTTAGTTATAATACAGTCCAGTAAAAATTCTTGTTAGCCATAGCTGAGTTGAAAGGTTCATAACCTCATTATCTTTCCAATCACTAATTTGTAATAAAATTGCTTTTGCAATTGTTAGAAAAGAAGGCTCGTTCTTAAGACGCTCATTAGTTACAGAAATAATGATATCTTGTAATAAATTTGCTGGATATTCTTTTGCAAGTTTTTCTGATACATCTATAGTTTTTTTTAAATTTTTAATTGAAATTTCTTTTGTGTTTTCTAAACACAAAAACGGATCTGTTAATTTAATATTATTAATTTGGGACTTTATATTTTCTAAATCTTGCTGCAAAACTTCAAGCATAAAATTTTTTTGCGGAAGATCAGGGAATTGAAGAAACACTTTTTGGCAGCGACTGATTATCGTAGGAAGCATGGAGTTTTTATTTTTTGTTGTTAACACAAAAATAGTTTTAGCCTGAGGTTCTTCTAAAGCTTTTAACAATGCATTTGCAGAATTTGCGTTCATTCTTTCGCAATTTTCAATAAAAATTAACCTACGCATTCCTTCGGTGGGTTGATAATAGATAAGCTCTTTTATTTTTTCGAGATCTTCGATCCGTAACGTTTTTCGTTGCCTATCTGCAATAAAAATATCTTGATGACTTGCTGCAATCTCAAAAATAGAAGCGCTCGAATTTTGAAATAATTCAATTCCACAAAGTTCTTTAACAAGTGTTGCAAAATACTGTTCTGGAAACCCAGCTCCATCAAACTGTTTTGAAATCAGCAAAAGTGCATGATGTCTATAAAACTTTATGTTTGCCACAAATTCAGCAAATGAGCTCATAGATTGATCCCCAAATGTTGCGCAACCGCACATTGAATCACGTCAAACACCTGTTCAATTGAAGCATTGGCATCAACAAGAATGCGATGCGGCACTTTTCCACTTGGATACGCATAAGGAGTATCAAATACTGTAAAATAACCTTTATGAATAGCAGCGTGAACGCTCTCATCGTAAGAGTCGAGTCTATCTGAAACACGACTTTTTTCTTTGTGAATTCGTGCAAGTGAGTTTTCAAGGGTTGCTGTAAAAACAAAGGTGAGATCAGGACATATCTCATCTAAAACAACTCCAAGAATATCATCAACAACTTGCTTAGAAACTTTACCTACAATATTTTGATATACATATGTGCTATCGACAAAACGATCACACAAAACAATAGCTCCCTTATTGAGCTCTGGTTTAATGAATTTTTGAATATGTTGGTGGCGCGCTGCAGCAATGAGCAATAGTTCTGTCAAAGGCAACGGCGCATCACTGTGTGCATCGATTGTTTTAAACAAACCACGAATATTTTCTGCAAACGGAGTGCCACCCGGTTCTCTCGTGCGACAGCACGCTTTGTGTTTGTGCTGTAACGCTTTAAAAAGACGATCTATCTGGGTACTTTTTCCTACCCCTTCTCCACCTTCAAATACAATAAACGCCATTTTATTTCCTAGTTGTTGGGCAATTATGACACGAGTCGTTATTGTTTATGCCGCTTCATAACTTAGTTAACACAGAAAGCAACCGAAATGAAAAGGAGTGAGACGATGATTTTTTGAGAGGAAGAAGCCATGGACGATCTGGAACTCGATTTAACAGGGGTTTCGGCATATTCAGATGTTTCTCATGCTCGGGACAGAGAACTCTGGCGTGGCTTTTTAAGCTACGCCTTACCAATTGTGATGGCTTTTGATCGCACAAATCTAGAAAAAGATCTCGCGGATGCTGTTGTGTACTCATTTGAAGAACTCACCGCAAAAACCTCTCACAATGCATCCAATCTCGAAATTTTACGATATATTTCGAGTCTCTTAGCAAAAGAAATTGGAGTTCCACCAGAATTTGCTCTTGCCTCCTTTTATGAAGGCGAGTCGCCAACAAAGCTCTATAAAATTAAATATAAAAATTTTAAAAAAAAGAAAAAAGCGAGCCTAGAAGACAGAATGATAGGCGACTGGCTTGCAAACTTAGCCAAAGTTCAAGAAGATAAAAAGTTTATCCATAAAGTTGAAACCTGGAAAACGTGGCTTGCAAGCTACCCATTTGCCAAAACGGGTTGAGAGTTAGAATTAAATATAACAAGCATTAAACTTCCAAATATTTTAAATTAAATAGGCAAATTACACAACAAAATCAAGTTAACAAATCTAATTTTCTAGTGCTTATTAAGCTCAATTTGGAGAAAAAATAAAAAAACCCCAGTTTTATTTTATAAACTGGGGATTCTTTGGGCTAGGTTGGATTAATAACGAGGCGGGCGTCCTTGGCGTTCACCACGATGTCCACCACCAAATCCACCGCGGTTATTGCGTGGCTCTGGAGGACGAGCTGGATTTACAACCATTGGACGGTTGTTAAGCTCACTGCCATTAAACATTTTGATTGCTTCATCAGCAGCCTCTTTTGATTCCATTTCGACAAAACAAAAGCCTTTAAAACGGCCAGTTTCGCGATCCATAACAGCACGAACAGAAACGACTTTACCAGCCTTTTCAAAAAGGCTAGCAATATCATTTTCTGTTGCTGAAAAAGGCAAATTGCCTACATATAACTTCACAGGATCTCCAGTTGAATTGTACACGTGCCGATCAAACACAAAAGCCCCATGCCACGCGTTGTATCGAACATTATAAACTTTGAGACATTCGGTGGCTCTGAAATCATTCATGACTCACGGAGTATGCTCACCCTCTAGTGTTTCATGGAATGTGCTCAGTTGCAAGTGAAAAATGTTGCACTGATAAAATTTAGTAAAAACATAATATTAAACAGTTTACCCTATAACACCCAAACCACAAATTGCACAAAAATTATTCAATTCTATTAACATAAAATCCAATCATAACAATACATTTAGTGATAATCAGCCTCTCTCAAACGCCTTAAAACTCAAACTCCAAACAACTGACGTCTTGAGATAAAACATTTGCCAAAAACGATTTTGCCTCTGGCAAAATATGATGCGTAAAAAACTTCGCTGTTTTGATTTTATTGTTGTAAAATCGCTTATCTGCAGCAGAAAGCTTATTTTCGGCTAATTTTTCTAATGCTAAGGCAGCTTGCTCCAACAGCATTCCACACACTATCGTATGGCCAAATGCCATTAAAAACGGATATGCGTTTACGACAGCAGCATGTTTATTCCCTTTTTTTGCCACTTCGCCCATGTGCTTGGCTGCAGCACCAATACTCATTAAAGATTCGCCAAACACAGCAAGATCTTTTGCAATTTCTTTTTTCTTTTTATGACTTTCTATCACTTTCCCTTGCTTTTCGAGCCATGCCATAAAAATTGCGCCTTCTTCCATTCTCATTTTTCGTCCAATAAGATCAAGCGCTTGAATGCCGTTTGTGCCCTCATAAATTGACGTGATTTTAGAATCACGCAATAATTGCTCAACGGGATAATCTTTTGTAAAGCCATACCCGCCATATGTTTGAATTGATTGCACAATGGAATAAAAGCCCATGTCAGTGCACCACGCTTTCATCACTGGCGTTAAAAGTTCTAAAAACCCGTGGGCTATTTTTTGTTGTGCTTTGTCTGTTGCATGCAATGATTCATCATGCATAAGAGCAGTTGTGTAGCACAAAGCTCTCATACCTTCGACAAGACTCCTTTGCCGCAAAAGCATGCGTTTTACATCGGGATGATTAACAATTGCAATGCGATTGGAATTGGATCCATCTTTTTTAGCTGCAATATCAACACCCTGAATACGTTCTTTGGCATATTGTTCTGCATTTAAAAATGCGACGGATGCCTGCCCCAAGCCCTGTAAACCCACGCCAATTCGCGCTTCATTCATCATCAAAAACATATACGTAATACCTTGGTTTTCTTTGCCAATTAAAAAACCTTGGCAGGCATTGTTATCACCAAAACCCATTAAACATGTAGAGTTGCCATGAATCCCCATTTTTTCTTCGAGCGAAATACAGTACAAATCATTTTTTTCTTTAATGGCTCCCGTATTTTTATCAAAACGAAACTTTGGCACTAAAAATAAACTCACACCCTCAATACCAGCTGGCGCCCCTTCAATTCGGGCTAAAACCAAATGTAAAATATTTTCGGCAAAATCATTGTCCCCACCAGAAATCCATTGCTTTACGCCCTTAATCAAAAAACTGCCATCAGCATTGCGTTTTGCGGTAGAACGCAAATCACCCACAGCACTTCCAGCAGAGGGTTCTGTAAGACACATTGTACCCGTCCACGATCCCGAAGCGATTTTAGGAATGCAGGTTTTTTTCATCCAATCTTCGCCAAACTGCAAAATCACATGGGAAGCCGATTTTGTTAAACCTGGATACATTGTAAAAGCTTGATTTGCGCTCGAAAAGATTTCCATAAAAACTGAAGCAATCACACCAGGAGCTTGCAATCCTCCTGCTTCGGCTGGGTCTGCAAGGGTTAAAAAACCATTTTCTACAAAATGTTTATAAGCGTCTTGAGTTCCTGGAGGCGTGGTCACTGCTTTTGTTTCTTTATTGTGCACACAACCAACCCGATCTCCCACTTTATTTAAAGGACCAAGATGTTGTTGGCACAGAGTTATTGCAGAGGTTAGCATTTCTGTCATCGATTCAATTGAGTGATCAGAATAATATGGCAAATCAAATAATCTTTGAATTTTTAAGTATTCAAATAAAACAAACTCAATCTCACGTCTATCAACCATAAAAGAACTCGTTCCTGCAGCCATTCCCTTTCTCCTTATGGAATATCTTTAATTTTAAATGCCATTAAACGATGTAAAAATCTATTGTATCTCGCTATCAGTCGCCACCCATTTGTCATCAACTTCATCCAATATCAATGAAGCAAACTGAGATGAATACTCAGTATCCGACTTTAAGGAGGCGAAATCAGAATCTAAACGTGCAAGTTCAACTAATTTTTTATCCTCATTGAGTGCAAGTTTCAAGTTTTCTAATGCTTCTCTTTTTCGTCCTAACAAAGCAAGCATGCACGCTTTATTATACAGGTAAATAGGATTATTTGCGTTTAACTTTAAAGCACTTTCAAAATCACGTAAAGCATTTTCATAATATTTTATTTTATAATAAGTAAGAGCTCTCTCTGCATACAGATCATCTTTTGAATTATCGAGCACTATTGCTTTTGTATACATCTCTATCGACTCATCAAATTTTTTATCATTTCTAAACATCTCAGCAAAAATAATATAAGGCAATAAATAACTTGGTTCTTCTTTGGTTAAGTATTTTAATGATTTGTCAAGAATTTGCATTGCATCTATTTTTTTATATTCTGAAACCAACGAGCTATAAAATTTTTTATTATCATAACTTGTTTGCGCAGAATATAATGCAGCGATTGCGGCGTCTGATTTATTATTATTTTTATAATTTGCCATTGAAATATGCGCATACACCAAAGAATACGCTGAGGGAGAAATGTATTGTCTTTTAGATAACGCTTCTAAAAGTTTATCTAAATTTGACAAGGAAAAATTATATTTATTTTGGATTGTATATTGCAACACAGCAAGCTGTAACCTTGATTCAATATCGTTACCTAAAGAAATTGCTTTTTCAAATGCTAATGTTGCCTCATGATAATTTTTAACACCCACATAGGACAATGCTGTTCTATGCCACAACCATCTATCGGGGTGTTTTTTGGCAAACTCTTTTAATGCAAACGCTGCTTTTCCAGGAATCTCAGATTTTGCAAGAGCAATCGCTGCATAATGAGAAATATCATCCATGTTTGCGCCCTTACGAATAGCTTCTTCTATATTTTTTAACGCTTCTTTAGGATTTTTTTCAGAATAAATTCTTCCTTTTTCGACGAGAGAATCCATATGCTCTGGATACTTTCCAAGCGTTTCAAGATACATATCCTCTGCAGCTTTGATATGACCCGAATAATAAAGAATATCTGCTTTTGCAAAACACGCACGAGGTCTATTGGGCGCCATTTCATAAGCTTGAGTCACCAATTCAATACTTTTTTGCAATTCAAATGGATTTTTAGTTCCTTGTGCAACCTGTAGCTGAATGAGTTTTGCAAGCTCAATATAAGAATCAATATTGCCAGGGAATAAGCGAATACTTTCTATTAATAATTTTTCTGCATGAATTTGTTCGCCAGGAAGTGCATCAACAATAATTGCTTTGGCTTCGCGGTAAAGTTTTAATGACGATTCTCTATCACTTGCATCGTCTTTTTTTTCAGTAAATGCTTTAACTTTCTGCAAATCAACCAACTGTGCATGAGCTGACACAGTCAAAGCAGTTAAAATTAAAAAATATGCAAGATTCGTGATTCTCAATCTAAATCCTTCCTCAACACGCAAAACGCTGTTGCGAAGCCCGAGTCCACTCTTTCCTGCTATCGACTGATTTGGTAAATTATTGAGATTGATAATTTAAAAGAAGATATAACTATAAAATTTAATTAAAAATTTAAACTTTTTGAAATTTTGCTAAATCTGCAAGCATATGAATTTGGCCAAAAAGTGTGCTTTTAAAGTCGCTCAGTAGCAAACTCTCATTTTCTGAATGGGCGTTGGTGTAAGGGTCTTCAACTCCTACTAAAATTGCAGGAATCCCACCAAAAGTTGCGCTCAATGGCTGCACAAACGGAATAGTTGCGCCACATCCAATAAATTGCGCCGTATGCCCATATCCTTTTTCTAGCGACCGTGCGGCAATTTGATACACATCAGCGTTAGGGTTTGAAATTGCCCACCAATTGCTCGCCGACTCAGGGGTTACCTTTAAACGAAAACCTTTTGGACAATGGGCTTGAATGTGTTGCGTGAGTTTTTGCAATACATCTTGAGGTTGCATATCGGGTACAATACGAATAGAAACCCTTGCCCACGCAGCATCCTGAATAATATTACTCACCAGTTTTCTAGAACCACTTTGCACCGCATTGATGCTCAAAGAAGGGTAACGCCACAGACGCTCTGCAAAATTGTGTTCTGCATCTAAAAAAGACAATTCTTTTAATAACCCCGTTGCATTGCGAGCAATGGATTCCATTTTTAAACTTGCAAATTGTGATTTTTCAGAAGGAGTTAATGATTTTATCGAGTCTAAAATTCCTTTAACTTTAATATTACCTTGTTCATCTGTTAATGATGCCAAAATATGACTCAAAGCCACCACAGGATCTGGCAAAATTCCGCCCCATATTCCCGAATGCACAGGATGCTCCAATGCTTCGACTTCAATATCAACAGCAACTAAGCCACGCAATGCAGTTGTAATGCTTGGTATTCCAGAGTCAACATTGGCACAATCTGTCACAATAATTCCATCGGCTGTTAGTTTTTGTTTGTGCGCTTTTACAAATTGCGCCAAATGATGACTACCAATTTCTTCTTCTCCCTCAATAATAACTTTTACATTAACGGGAAGTTCTCCAAGAGTTTTAAGGTATGCAGAAATTGCGGCAGTATGCGCAATAATCCCAGCTTTATCATCGGCAGTGCCTCTACCGTATAATCTGCCGTTTTTTTCTGTTGGTTCAAAAGGATGGGAGTTCCATTTTTCTTCACGACCAGGAGGCTGTACATCATGATGGGCATACAATAATAGTGTTGGCGCACCGGGCTTATGAAGCCAATCTGCATACACGTAAGGGTGCACCCCTTTTTGCAGCTCTAGAACTTCAACGTTTTCAAGACCCGCTTGCTCCAAAGTATGGGCTGTGGCTTCGGCGCTTAACTTTACAACATTGTCATCAAATCCTGCAAGACTCACGCTTGGAATTTTGACAAGCTTTTTTAAGACATCAAGCTCTTTGCTTAAGTTTTTTTCGCAATATTCAAGTGCTTTTTGTGTTGCTGGCGTTGGTGCTGTCACAAAAAGCGGCTCTCCTTTTTCGTTTGTACAACCACACGTCGCAGAATGATTATGATGAGATTGCAACATAATTTTACTTTCTTTATATGATATGTATCAGAAATTATTTTTTAAAATTTGCCACGCTTCATTTAAATATTTCATGGCATCATGGGATGTTACCTGCATTTTATCAGGATGCCAAGATTGTGCAAATTTTATATATTTTTTGCGAACTTCTGATAAATCAATTGGCTCTGCATTTTGTATATTAAAAAACGCTAACGCCCAAGACTTTGTTCCGCGTTGAAAATGATTTGCGGCAAGTAAACAGACTTCAAACTCTTCACATGCGTTTTGTTGTTTTGGTTGCTTTAAAATTTCTTGAATATCATTGATAATTTGTTTTCTGTTTTCTAAACGTTTCTGTTTTTCTAGTTTTTTTTGTTTTTTTATTTCCATTTCAAGACGCTTCACGTCATACGCATCGTCATCACTAAAATCAATGTCCATATTGGATTCATCCATCTGCTGTTATATACCTATTTGCGCACTGTGTGCGTTTACCCTTTTAAAGCAGAGTCACTTTCATTTCTCTCAACTTTAGAAAAGGATCATAAAACTGATATGCCAAATCTTTCTACGCATGAGAACATGATTCACAATATTTTTGTGCTCGAACTCATTTCACGCATTGCCATGAGTACATTATTTGGCTTTGCGGTTCTCTGTTTTGGTTACACCTTAACTCCAAACATTCAAAAAAAGCAGCGCACAGAATTTATTCATATCTTTGCCCGTATTTTATTTATGCTGGGCTCTGCGTTTACCATTGTTTATGGAACGCTTGAATTTATTCTTCCACTCAATTCGATTGCCACGCAAGTGCATACAGTCATATGTCTTGTGCTTGCAGCCACCGTTTTATTTATAGACCCAAACAAAGAAGGCGCACCTGCATTTTCTTTTTTAAGTGGCGCACTTATTTTTTTGCTCGTAACATTAACACCTTTTTTAGATCCAAAACCATTGTATCGTGCTCACTCTGTTGATTGGTTGGTGTATTTTCATATTGGCACTGGAGCATTGGGTGAAGCTATTTTTGCTGTGGTGTTTTGTACGTCACTCCTTTATTTATGGAATTATCACAAACTCAAACAACGCAAACTTGCCTCAAGCGGCTCTTTGACAAGCCTTTCTTCTATAGAAAAACTTGTCGAAAAATCATCGCTATTTGGTTTAACTTTTATCACTCTCAGTCTTCTTTCAGGCATTGCGTTAATCTTTATTGGTAAATTTACTACACAAGTTGGATTTATAAAAATTTTATGGGCATTTTTGGTTTGGGGATGGTATGTCATGACGATCTTTGGCAGGAGTCTCTGGGGATGGCGCGGTAAAAAAGGTGCAAAACTCGCTATCTTTGGCATGATTCTTCTTATGCTAGGATTATTTGGAACAATTTGGCATTATTTTTAATTTAGAGATGAGATTTGCAAGATGACAAAGAAAAAGGTTCTTATACTTCATACAGGCGGTACATTTGGCATGGCGTTAAATGGCACACACAATGCCGCTAAACAAGCGCCCCATATGCTAGAGCAATTATTACAAAGTGTACCAGAAATTTCTGCTGTCGCAGACGTTGACCTTCATGTTATTTGCAATATTGATTCTTCCGACGCTGACATTGCGTTGTGGTCGCAACTTTCACACACAATCCATCAAAAATGGAATAATTTTGATGGCTTTGTTGTTGTGCATGGAACAGATACAATGGCTTGGTCTGCATCAGCATTGGCTTTTTTTCTTGAAGGCCTCACCAAACCTGTTGTGTTTACAGGATCGCAACGCCCTCTATCCGAATTTCGCAATGATGCCAGAGTCAATATGATTGATGCCGTAGAACTTGCGACATTAGGTATTCCTGAAGTGTTAATTTGCTTTGATAGCAAAGTGCACAGAGCCACCCGTGCCACCAAATATAGCAATGAACATTTGTACGCTTATAAGAGTTATAACGCCCCTCTTGTTGGCAATTTAGGTGTTAACATCAAAATCAATCCTAAAATTTTAAAAACTATTTTGCCTGTTGCGAAGCGGCATGCTCCTTGTATCAATAACAAAGCAGATGGCAACATCACTGCACTTTTATGTGCTCCTGGCGCTTTGCCTTCTGCAAAGTTTTGCGATGCTCTATTAAATTCAACCCATGGTATCATTATTCAAGGATTTGGTTCTGGTAATTTGCCAATTCAAGAAAAAAACTGGCTAGAACTGTGCGAAAAAGCCCAAATAAAAAAGATACCCGTTGTGATTACAACGCAGTGCGAATCAGGCTTTGTCTCTCTTAACCTTTACGAAAATGGGAGAGCGTTTGAAAATCTTGGAGTGATTTCGGCAATGGACATGACGTTTGAAGCAACAAGTGTAAAACTGATGATTATGCTTGGCCGCAAAATCCCGTTTGAAAAAAGACATGAGTTTTTTGCAACACCGCTTGCATTTGAAAACTCTCCTTCACTTCAAACACACATTTATGTAGGTGATTAAACATGACAGGTTCCCATTTTTTTTCATACTGCGGTGCACATTATAAAACTTGCCCCGTGGCATTGCGTGAAGCATGGGCAACTGTTGGAACGTTTGATAAACTGCATGAAATTATAAAAAATATTTTACAACAATCTGATTTTGAATTTGTGTTAATCAGCACGTGTAACAGATATGATATTTGTTTTTTTGGCAAAATCACAACAGTGCAAATTAAACAAATCTTTTTGAGCTTGCACCAATTGTCACTGACAACGGTTAACGCCAATTTGCCAAAATTAAATATTAATAATATTTTTGATTTTATTACAGTTGATTACGATGAAAATGCGATTCAAAAATTATTTAAAGTAACTGCAAGTCTGGATTCTTTGGTGCTTGGTGAGCCGCAAATTTTTGGTCAAATTAAAAATGCCTATCAAAAAGCTGTTGAACTTGGTTTTGCTGGAACATTGGCTGGCCCCATATTTAACCGCTGCTTTAAAGTCACAAAAAAAATTCGCTCTGACACAGACATTGGAAAAAATGGAATTTCAATTGGGCATGCAGCAATTGATGCCATTTCTCGTGTATTTGACAATCTTGCAGAAAAACAAATTTTGATTTTTGGTGCTGGCGAAATGGCACGGGTGGTTGCGCAACATTTATTATTTTTTAAAGCAAAAAGTGTTTTTATTGCCAACCGAACCTTTCATCGTGCAGAGAATTTAGCATTAGAACTTGGCAATGCATGGCCGCTCGATTTAGAGAGTGCATTAAATCGTATTCACGAATTTGATATTAGCATTGCAGCCGCATCGGGCACCGAATTTATTTTGCACACCAATCATTTAAAAAACTATCCTAAAAAACGCCAAGGCAAGCTGTCTGTGTTTGTTGATATTAGTATTCCGCGTAAGATTGAACCAAGTATTGCAAAAATAGAGAACTTATTTTTATTTAATATCGATGATCTCGATTCCATTATGGAAAAAAATCGCGAATCACGCAAAAACGCGGCATTGCTCGCAGAACAAATGATTCATGCTGAGGTGCAAGAATATCTGTTTATTAGTAAACAAAAAGAAAACCTTGCAAATGTTGGCCGTTTGCATAGTTGGGTCAAAAACGTGGTTGATTACGAAATATCTCGATCTCTTCGCGATTTGCAAAAAGGAAAAAAAGTTGATTCTCAAGTTGTTTCCGATGCTGTCGCAAAAAGACTTGTTTCTATTTCTGCACATTTGGCTAAAAATAATATCAAAATACCCAATCAAGAACATTCGGTGGGAGAATTGCTTGAATTTTTATTTCGACTTTCTGAACAACCCTTACTCCCAGAAAAAAATGTCAAAGAAAACAATGTCCTTAAATTTCCAAGCAAACGGAAAATTAATTTCAAATAATGACAATGGTTTCTTAAAACTAAACAAAACTCATAAGTAGATTTTATATGCAAAATCAAGAAATTTATCATTTCACACATAAAGAAAATTTTGATTCTATTTTAAAAAAAAATAGCCTTTTCTCAACAAATATGGTTATAAACCAGAAAATTTCATTTAAAGATGCTTCTTATCTTAACATCCAAGATAGACGCAGTCGAGCTCGTGTAAATACAAATATAAATGGTGTTTTACATGATTACGTGCCGTTTTATTTTGCTCCTCGTTCTCCAATGTTATACGCTCACCATATAGGAAAAGTCGGGTCTGGTATTGCTCAAACTAATCTTATTTATTTGGTTTCTTCAGTACATTCTGTCGTAAACGCTAATTTATTTTATGCTTTTACGGACGGACATGCTGCTATGTGCGTGTCTAGTTTTTTTGACAAATTAGAATTTCTCAATCAAATAGATTGGCAGCTTATGAAAGCTTCCTACTGGAGCAATACAGAAGATGATCCCGATCGAAAAAGACGTAGACAAGCTGAATTTCTTGTGAAAGATTTTTTTCCTTTTCATTTGATACATAAAATTGGAGTCTTCGACGAGTGTCATAAGAACTTCATTATATCAATATTAAAAAGCAATGGAAAAGAAGATATGGTTGAAAATGTGTCTATCGAACGCAAATGGTATTTTTAGGGGGCGTATATGATTGAAAATAAATACGATGATCTGCTTGATAGTCAAACAGAAGCTCTTGTAAATACCGTCAATTGTGTTGGAGTAATGGGTAAAGGGATTGCTTTACAATTTAAAAAAGCATGGCCAGATAATTTCAAAGCATACGCAAATGCTTGTAAAAAAGGTGAAATACGACCAGGGAAAATGTTTGTTTTTTCATCTAAAGAGAAAATTATTATAAATTTTCCTACTAAAGAGCATTGGAAAGAAAGATCTAAAATTGATTTTATTAAAGAAGGACTTCAAGATCTTATAAAAATTATAGCAAAGTATAAAATTAAATCTATTGCTATTCCACCTCTCGGTTGCGGTAACGGAGGGCTAAATTGGAAAGACGTGCAGCCAATAATCGCTGAGGCATTTAAGTCATTTCCAGACGTTCAAATTTTTTTATACCCACCAGCAGGAAAACCTAATATAAAGCATATTTCTCACAATATAGAAAAATTAAAAATGACTCCAAGCAGAGCTGCTTTGCTATCTTTAATGCATCTCTATCGTGGTGGCTCTTACCCGTTGACTAAAATTGAAATTCAAAAGCTGGCTTATTTTTTACAATGCGCTGGAGAACCGCTACGCTTAAAATATGAAAAACTACACTTTGGCCCGTATGCAGAAAATTTAAATCACGCTCTGCAAAATATGGAAGGTCATTTCATTCTTGGGTTTGGGGATAGGCAACAGCGTTCAGAAATCCGACCACTGGTTCAGGCTTTAGAAAAAGCTCATGCATTTCTTCGAGATTATCCAGAAACTCGTGGAAGAATTCAGATTGTATCAAAATTAATTGATGGCTTTGAAGACTCTTTTGGCCTTGAACTTCTTGCAACTGTGCATTGGGTGCTTCAAAACGAACAAATTTCACCTCAAACTGTTCAAGAAACCACAAAACATATTCATCGTTGGAATGAACGCAAAAAACTAATAATAAAAGAATCACAAGTAGCAGCTGCTCTGGAAAGATTAAAAGAACAAGGGTGGATCGTGAATTGAACTGGCAAAAATTTTTATAGAAAATTTAAAGTCCTAGCCCCCGACCTCGAAATCCATTATATAATTATACCCAAAATGCCCAAACATATGTATAATGGCAGTATGACAAGGCTTGAAAAATGGTTACTCTTCTTTCAAGCATCAAACAAAAAAGTGTTCGAGGAACTCGCCATGCAAGACAGATTATTTGAACAAGCAAAAGAAACTTTGTATTTTTTGAGTCATCACCCCGAAGAAAGAGCTGCATACACTCAACGTTTAAAATATCTCTTAGATACCGCTTCTCGAATTGATGATGCTGAAGCTAGAGGTGAAGCTAGGGGCGAAGCTAGAGGTGAAGCTAGGGGCGAAGCTAGAGGTGAACATAAAAAAGCACTTGAATTCGCAAAAATGCTAAAGGCCAGAGACTTCTCAATGATAGATATTATTGAAATGACTGGACTCACTCCAGAAGAAGCTGAAAATTTGTAACGCAAGATAGCAAGTTTTAAGTTTTTTATAATTTAAACAAACCAAAGCTATATTTTTGTTATCTTATCTACAGAGCGAGTGTTTCAAAACACTCGCTCATCAATTTGCAAATAGTTTGAGAAAGTTTTTTTATGTCACAAGAAATATTAATTGCAACCCGTAAAAGTCAGCTTGCCTTATGGCAAGCGCATAAAATTCAATCCCTCTTGCAAGAAAAAGGAATCAAAACTCAGCTGTTTCCGTTGGTGACAACTGGCGATAAAATGCAAAAATCGCAACTCGCAGATATTCATCTGTCACAACAAAATACCGAACACCATTTGACCACGGGCAAAGGGTTATTTATCAAAGAAATTCAAGAAGCCCTGCTTTCTAACAAAGCACACATTGCAGTGCATAGCATGAAAGACCTACCCGTTGCGCAAACAGCGCAGCTGAATATTGCTGCCCTACTCCCGAGAGCTGGTGCACGCGATGTGCTTATACTTTCTCCTGAACTTCTACAAAGCACCTCGCTTCACACAATGACAGCAGCACAAAAAGCACAATTGACGTTTGCAGAACTTAAAAATATGCTGCGCAACAACCCAATTTTTACTCAAAAACCCATCGGCACAACCAGTGCCAGACGGCAATTGCTCCTTAAAAAATGTTGGAACCCTAATTTAAATGTTCAAATTTTAAGAGGCAATGTCGACACGCGGCTAAAGCGGGTACAAAACAACGAGTTTGCTGCAATCTTGCTTGCCGAAGCGGGGCTTGAACGGTTGGAATTATTTAACCAAGAGCATATGTTTTACCTTCCTATTTCAGAATTTATTCCAGCCGCAGCACAGGGAGTGATTGCCGTTGAGATTAATGACAACAACCAACAGTTAGCAAATATTTTAACATCTTTAAGTTGCAAGCAAACACGTTTTGCTGCGGGCATTGAACGGATGGTGCTTGCCCTCCTTGGGGGCGACTGTCATACCCCAATTGGTGCGCACTATGACAATAAACAGCTTTATGTTGTGTATGGCCATTACGAAAACTATAAACATGTTGTGATTTCGTGTTCTGATACAATGCTGTTAGAGGTTGCACAGCTATTGAATACAAACTTATACTTTAATCAGTTTTTTGCAGAATTGTGTCGGTCTGAGTTTGCAAAAGTTGTTGCACAACAACTTTTTGCCGCAGGATTTGCCGAAGTGAGTGATCTCAAACTGTAAACTAACTTTAAAACAAAAAAGAAATGTGCATTATGGCAAAACATGACACTGTGCCAATTATTGTGGACTGCGGCTTAGAAGGCGATGCACCACGCAAGCAAGATCATTTTTTTTATCCTGTTATGCGCCCTCACTGGCTTGAGGTCAGTTGGCAGCCTCCTCAAAATGTAAGCTTTGCAATTATTTTTACAAGTAAACATGCCGTAACAGCATTTCAGCAAAGTATTTTTACAAAAACAAAGCAAAATAAGAGTTGGCAAAATTGCATTTCTTTTGGCGCCGTAGGAGCAACAACTGCCCAAAGCATTCAACAACAACTTGCAGCACTTGTGGCACACACCAACGCGACCATTCTTTTACCCTCGCACAGCAATGGACTTACACCGTTACTGTCTCTCATGCAGGCAACACTTCAACCTGATGTGCAATTTTTTATTTTTACCTCTGCCATTGGCAAATCAGCAGACACTGTGACTGCATATTGTAAACATCACAATCGCAATATTGCTGTTGAACCTGTGTACACGCTTGAAAATATTTTAGAATCTAACGCAACACCATTTTTAACCAAACTTTTCGCGCAGCCGCGACCATCACAACAACATGTGTTATTTTATTGTCGCTCTGGCCAAATTTTAAAACAGGTTGTGCATAATTTATTGCAATTTTTTAATCTCGAATATCCTACGCAACTCCCTTCATTCATTTATTTTTTTCCTTGGGAACAGTCGGCGCAACAAGCGCTTAGTGAATTGAATTTAATTGACAGAACAACCTCTTAATGACACTTTCGTATTTAGAAGACTGAGGGATGGAAACAGTTTTCTGTTAATATAGAAAGGTACTTCTGAAAGCGCAGAACTCCTGAGGTTATTGAAACCATGAAACAATCTGAAACAATCTGGATAGAAAATCTTGCTAGAATTCAGCTTGGTACTCCGCTTACTCATTCTCATGTGCACAGCATCTTGCACAACTCATTGCTTATTTTTTTAGAAGAGCTTTGCACTCTCATGAAAAACTATACCAATTATTTTAATCAATGCATTAAGTCTGTAAAACCACAACAATGCATTCGCTTTTTTGAAACACAACAACCACGACCTGGTTTGATTTTGTTAAAAGGAAGCGATAAAATGATCATTTCTGTCCTAGGAAATAGCATTAACGTGCGCACCCTGCAGGTGCATTTAAATAGCGATCGCAACTACCGCTCTTATGATTTTGAAGCAAGGCACAATGATCACGATGGTGTGTTTTGGCGTTGCATAAACGATGGACAGCTTGTAAACCCAGAACTGGTTGCTCAAAACTATTTGAGCTCATTTTTGGTTTCTGGATGCGGCGAAGTCCCGCAAACGTTGCGTTTGGTTGTGGCGACGCATCCTTAAAAAGTACGTTGAGGTTGACATGTTGCATCATGAAGTCAAACACCGCATTGAAAGCGGAATTGCAAGTTCTGAATGTATTGTTCATGAATTCTCTGGTGGCACGGATCACTATTCTGTCATTGTGGTTGCTGACGCCTTTGAAGGCCAATCATCGTTGGCACGCCATCGTATAATTATGGATCTGTTTCAAGCCGAAGTTGCCACAGGCGAAGTTCATGCACTTTCTATTAAGGCACTGACCAAAAAACAATGGGAACAAGAAAAACACAAATATGTAGCAAAACCACTTTAAATAAATTTTATAAAATAATGAGGAGTCTTCTGTGAATACAGACTGGAAAACAAAAATTGAAACCGATGTTAATGCCAACGAAATTATGATTTATATTCGTGGTACCCCCCAAGCACCTCGCTGTGGATTTACTGCAAAAGTCATTCGCACTCTCAATCAACTTGGCAAACCCTATCATTTTGAAGATATGGATAGTGACCCCACATTGTGGTCTACTCTTAAAGAAATGAACAATTGGCCAACCTCTCCTCAAATTTTTATTAAAGGAGAATTTGTTGGTGGCTGCGATATTTTTGTAGAAATGTTTCAGTCTGGCGAACTGCATGAAAAACTTGGAATTTCTAAGTAAACAGCAATGTTTACTTGCATTGTCTCTTTAGAAAAAGAAAACTTCCTGATAAGCTGTGTTTCTACTGTTTTGTCAGGAGTTTTTTTATGGTCATGCATACTTTTTTGCGAAGCTCATATTTTCCTGTTTCATGTGAAGAATTATTTCAATGGCACGAACGCGTTGGGGCGTTTGACCGCATGGTGCCACCGTGGATGCACTTAGACATGATATCGCGCAATGGCACCATTCATAATGGCGATGAGGTGTCTTTGCGCATGCACTTTGGTCCATTTTCACTTGACTTTAAATTTTTGCACCAAAATTATATTGCAAATAGCCAATTTCAAGATGTACAAATTAAAGGCCCTTTTTCGTATTATGCCCACACCCATCGCTTTGAAGCCGTAGAAGACAATAAATCTAAAATTACAGATATTATTCAGTACAAATTGCCGTTAGCAAGCCTGTCGCATTTTGCCACCAAACATTTTATTGAAGATAGGTTAAATCGATTATTTACCTACAGACACCGTACATTAAAATGTGATTTGTTTTTGCACTCAAAATACTCGCAAAAAAAATTAAAAATTTTGATTACAGGTGCTTCTGGCTTGGTGGGCAGTGCTTTAGCCCCATTTTTAACGACGGGTGGCCATACGGTGATTAAACTGGTGCGAAGTCATCATAAAAGTGCACAACAACCCAAACAAGAAAACGTTGCGTATTGGGATTCGGAAGAAAAATGTTTTTTAAACCCAGAAATCTTACAGGGCCTCGATGCCGTGGTGCACCTTGCTGGCGAAAACATTGCAGCTCACAAATGGAGCAACGAGCGCAAACAACAACTGATTGATAGCCGCGTGCATTTTACCTCGGCGTTATGCAATGCCTTAACACAACTCAAAACACCTCCCAAAACGTTTATTGCGGCATCGGGAGTGGGGATATTTGGAGATAGAGATTACGATGACATTTTGCACGAGGACTCTAAACCTGGAGAAGGCTTTTTAGCCAAGCTTGCCCTCGATTGGGAAAACGCAGCAGATGGCGCCCGCAATGCTGGAATCAGGGTGGTGCATTTGCGTTTTGGCACCATTGTGTCACTTGCTGGAGGGGTATTAAAAAAAATGTACACCCCTTATCGCATGTGCTTAGGAGGACCATTTGGCTCGGGCAGGCAAATGATGTCTTGGATCGCTATAACCGATGTTTTAGGGCTTATTTTATTTGCCATCACAAACCCAAGCATCGATGGCGCCGTTAATGCCGTAAGCCCCCATGCATTGAGCAACGAACAGTTTTCGCAAATGCTGGCACAAGCCATGGGACGCCCCAGTTCGTTGCGCATCCCTGAGCTGGTGGTAGAAACCTTATTTGGCGAAATGGGGCGCGAATTGTTGCTTTCAGGCCAACACGCCAAGCCCATTAAAGCCACCAAACATGGCTATGAGTTTTTGCATGGCCACTTGCACGATGCCCTAACGTATTGCTTGGGGGTGTAGTTTTTAATTTTTGGAATAGTTTTTAGTTACTTAACGCAAAAAGCCCTCTAAATAAGAGGGCTTTTTGAGCTTATTAACGTTGGTTAAGCGTTAATTAAAATTGGTATGCCATGGTGAGGTAAGATCTCATCATAGAGTCTTTTCTTTCAGATGCATTAGTAGATTTGCCTTTGTCACTAAATATAGCATTGTTATTTTTAACATGTTCAAAGTTAAATGCCAACTCAAAGCTGCTCACAGCATAACCCACAGAAAACGCCATTTGCTTTTTGTCGTAGTTTAAATCTGTTGTTGTGTCACCATCGGTCAACTTGTTCATTGCGTAAGACACTGCGTAAGTAAGACGGTCACCCTTTTGCAACATACCAGTGAGGTAACTGCCTGTATCACCAGCAATACCAAAACCCATTAAAGTGGATTTTAAGGTATCATTGTTAGCAGTACCATAAGTGTAGTTCGAATCGGTAGCGGTTTTAGTAGCAGTCATCTCACCTTTTGCATCGTCTACCTCATACCAGAAACTCACACCATTGGTAGAAAGCACACCCTTATTGCCAAAAATGCTTGCATGGTTGTAAACAAGAGATGCCTCCATATGAGATACATCTCTCGCCTTACCAGCATTAGCTGTATATGTAATAGCTTTTTCTTGGGAGCCATAGTAAAATTTAGCGCCAATGGATTGGTTGTCATCCACATTTACGGTTGCTGCCACATGCGCAGCAAGACCTAAACTCTTACCTTTGCCCTTAGTGATGTTACTAGCATCATTTATGCCTTTAGCAGCAGAATCAACAAAATAGGTTGTAATATTATTAAATAAACCTACACCAAAATCAATATCAGCCATTTTGCCAATGGCTAAAGTTTCTTTAAGGTATGCACCATCTTGACGGCCATAAGCTTGTGGTGCCCAAGTGATATCGGCAGCCGTGAGATCGGCACCGCCAATACGAATACCACCCATTGACAATGTGGTGGTAAAGGTGTTGGAACCAGATTTTAACGTAAGCACATCGAGGTTTAATTGTGCGCGACGTAGACTAAATGTACTTCCATTTTGGAAGTCAACTTCTACTTCACCACTGGCAATGCCGCCGGCAACCTTAGTTTTCACACGCGCTTTGTCAATCGCAAAGTCAGGTGCTTCAGAACGAGAAGAATCACTTGTATTCATATTTAATTGAAAGTTACCACCAGTAGTAATCTTTTTATCCATATCTTGTGCAACAGCAGCACCGCTTAGTGCAATAGTAGAAGCAGCTAGAGAACGTAAAACGATCTTTTTCACAAATAACTCCTTAAGTAGTAATGAAAAACTTTATATGAGCATAAACAAAAGCCATAAAATACTCAAAACTAATACTAAGGCAAGGTAATTTACGTAGCAACCTTTGTCAATACGACAGCAAAATTTTTTGCCCACTGCATAACGTCAAAAAAATAATAGACGAGATAAATTTTTCTTTAATAAAACTGCAATTAATTTTTTTATAAAATTTAATAATTATTTTTAATTTTATAGGCAAGTGTTGCCCATAATTTTATTTGCCAAACGCTTGCGTGATTTTTTAACTTAAAAAAAATACAGGTTTAAATATTGCTCTCGTGAGCTAAACGATTTTTTTCAATTTTTTTAATCACTAATATCGATAATTCGACCATGGCATACATGGGCAGCGCCACCAAACACAAGCTAAGTACGTCTGGGGGCGATAAAATTGCTCCCACAATAAAACAGGTTAAAAATGCTATTTTTCTATTATTGACTAACACTTTTGAAGATAAAATACGCGCCATTCCCAGTAACGATAATACAACAGGAACTTCAAACACCGCACCAAAAACAAGCAACATTGTAATTAAAGAATTAAAATAATTTTCATAAGTAATCATCACATGTGCATATTGACTTGCCCACGATAGCGCGTTTGAAAAAAAGTAGGGAATAATTAAAAAAAAGCCAAAAGCAATTCCAAAATAAAAAAGTAACACACTGGCAATTAATGCAAGGCAGGCAATTTTTCTTTCGTGTAAATACAAAGCAGGTGCCACAAATTTCCAAACTTCTCTAATGATAAAAGGCAAGCTACAAGAAAACGCAACCAAAAAACAAATTTTAAAATTCACCATGATCACTTCAAATACACTAATTGAAGATAAATTTTGGGTAATATCTTGTTTCGTTAATTCACCTAGCACATTTTCATACGGTTTTTTTAAAAAATTTAAGATGGGTTGCATAAAAAAAAATGTGGCTGTTGTAAAAACAAATAACCAGGCAACTGCGCGCAATATGTGTTTACGCAATTCTTTAATATGCGCAACCAACGACATCTGTGTGCTTTCTGTGCCCGCAAGCACCGCTTCTCGCTTTGCTTTCCGTTGTAGCCCGGCATTAAACAATGAAGACATATAGTGCAATGGGTTAAACTTAAAACCTGCCATGTTATTTTGCCTCCAACCAATTGCGCCCATTTCCCACATCAACAACCATTGGCACTTTAAATTGCACCGCTTGTTCCATTGCGTTTTTAAGAATTTTATAAACGTCTTGCGCTTCTTCTTGCGGACCTTCTAACACCAATTCATCATGCACTTGCAAAATAATTTTGGTTTTAAGCTGTTTACTTTGCAATTGCTTTGCAACAGCAAGCATGCCTAGTTTCATAATGTCTGCTGCTGTTCCTTGAATTGGCGAGTTGATGGCCATATTTTCGGCAAGCTTTGCTTCAAGAGGATTTTTAGACTGTATGGCAGGAATTGGCCTTATTCTGCCAAAATATGTTTTGACAAAACCATTTGCATGCGCTGCTGCGCGTTGCGCGTCTAGGTACTTTTTGACGCCAGCAAAGTTTAAAAAATATTTTTCAATAAATTTTTTGGCATCTGGCAATGTAATTTTTTGTTGCTTGGCTAAGCGTTGTGCGCCCATGCCATAAATAATTCCAAAATTGATTGCTTTTGCCTTGCTGCGCTCATCAGCAGACACCTCATGCAAATCTTTGCCTAAAATTTGTGCCGCAGTTTGCCTATGAATATCGGCGCCCTTGCAAAAGGCATCAATCATTGTTGGATCATCCGACAAATGCGCCAAAACTCGCAGTTCTATTTGTGAGTAATCTGCCGTAAAAATGGTGTTTGCATGCTGCATGGTTGCAATCGCTGCACGCACAAGCTTGCCCCATTTTGTTTTAATTGGAATATTTTGCATATTGGGATCGGAGCTTGAGAGCCTTCCTGTCGCAGTGCCAATTTGATTAAAATGCGTATGCACTCTACCCGTTGATTTTTTAATCAGTTTTGGCAGCACCAGCACGTAGGTGGATAACAATTTAGAAAGCTCACGGTGTTGCTGAATTTTTTGTACAAAAGGGTGATCGTCAAACAACTCCAACACTCCTGCATCGGTTTTGTAACCTTGGGTGGTTTTTGCGAGTTTGCCTTTGTAACCTAAACTTTCGTGCACTTTTAATTGCTCAAATAACACATCACCAAGTTGTTTAGGACTCGTAATTTTAAATGGCGTTTCCACAGACGCATAAATGTCTTGCTCTAATTTTATTAAATTTTCTTGAATTTCTGCGGTTAAACTGCCCAAATATTCGGCATTAACATAAACTCCACTGCGCTCCATGGCATTCAGTAAACTTAATATTGGCATTTCTAAATCAAAAAATAATTTTTGTAAGTCTGCATTGCTTTTTAATTTATCTTGATAAAACAACCAAAGTCTTAATGTGGCATCAGCGTCTTCGCAGGCATATTCAGTCAGTATTGATAACGGAACAGAAAGCATTGAATCGCGTCCTGTTTCTTTACCAATTAATGCGCTTGTTGGAATTTTTTGATATTGAAAATGTTTAAATGTTAAAAAATCTAAACCAAACCCTCCTTCTGCAGGGTTACAAAGCCAGGCGGCTACCATTGTGCAGCATATAGGAGCTTCGCCAAGTTCTACACCCACATTTTTAAGCATGTGCATGTCAAACTTTAAATTATGCGCCACACACATTGCTTTGCGTTGCTTGAATGCCTCGCGCAACCCTTGCCACACATCTTGTGGCGAATATTCTGGAAATAGAGTTTCATCAGAAAGTAACGTACCACCACGCATATGCTGACTATGCGCCGCAATATAAAAAGAGGTGCCAGGGGTAAAACACAACGAAAAACCAATGGGTGTATCCTCAATAATATCGAGCCCCGTTGTTTCTGTATCAAATGCAAACCATTGGGTATCAGCATGCGCAATTTTTGCAAACAGTTCGTTGAGATGCTGTTTAGTTACCACAAGTTGATAATTTTTGTTTTGCCATAAAAACGAATTTTGGTTATTTTCTGTATGTGTTGTTGTCTGTAACGTTAACTCTGGGTCTTTTGTCTCTGCAGTTAACACGCGCAATAAAGAATGCATGCGCAGTTGTTCTAAACTTTTTTTTGCACCCTGACTTGCTTTTAAATTTTCAAATGTATAGCGCAAAGAAAATTCAGAAACATTTAACGGAACAGAATTTTTAATTGTCACCAAATACTTTGAAAGCAAAGCACTATCTTTATGTAATTCTAATGCAGTTTTGGCTTTTTTATTGGTTATTTTTTGTAAATTTTCATACACATTTTCTACACTGCCAAACTCTAATATTAATTTTGCCGCCGTTTTATCGCCAATGCCTTTAACACCAGGAATATTATCAACAGCATCGCCAGTAAGAGCAAGAACTTCAATAACCTGATGAGGCGGCACACCAAAATAATCTGTTACCTTTTCTGGAGTGATAATATCGTATTCATCGCCTTTTTTTAAAGAAAACAAACTAATACGATGATTGATAATTTGCATGAAATCTTTATCTAACGTCACTATAAAAACATCACCATAATGCTCAAAAAATGCTGCGAGTGTTGCGGCAACGTCATCGGCTTCAAATCCTGGAATGGCAAACGATGGAATTTCCATCTCTTGAACAATTTTTTGAATGAGGGCTATTTGCGGAATAATTTCTGGCGGAGGTGCACCTCGATTGGCTTTGTACAGCGGATAAGTTTCATGGCGAAATGTTTTTTCTTTCAAATCCCAACACACCGCAAAGTGAGTTGGTTTTTGCTCTCTAAAAATTTTAATCAAAACTTTTAAAAACCCATATACAGCGCCAACTGGCGTGCCATCCTGTGCTGTTAAGCGCGAACCCATTGCATAAAAAGAACGAAACAACAAAGACATGCCATCAATGATAAAAAGACGTTGTGGTGTATTTTCCATTATTTTTCCAAATTTAAATTGGTTTGTAATCTCTTATAAAATCTTTGGTAAACCTAAAAATCTCAAACTCCCTACTTATTCTGCTTCAAAATAACTTGGCGTAGAGGTGGGACGAAGTAAAGGAAATAGCACAGTATCTTTAATGTTTTCGCAGCCACAAAGAATCATTGTTAACCTATCAATACCAATTCCCACTCCAGCAATTGGCGGAAATCCGTGTTCCATGGCAGTTAAAAACTCTTCATCAATTGGCATGGCTTCATCGTCGCCATGCTCACGAGCGCGCATTTGCTCTTCAAAACGTTCGCGTTGATCCAGAGGATCCACGAGCTCCGAATACGCTTTCACCAACTCTACACCATTTACCAAAAACTGGAAGAAATCGACGTAGTGACTTTCTGTTTGATTTCGCCTTGCAAGTGGCGCCATTTCAACGGGGTATTTCACTAAAAAACATGGCTGAATCAGTTTTGGACGAGACACTTTTTTATACAAAGAGTCTACCATATTGGCCCAGCCTAAGGTTGCAATGTCGTCGTCTAAGCGAATATTGCGTTGTTTAATTTGCTCTGCAAGGAGCTCCTTGGTGTTAAATTTTTTAATATCAATGCCACAATCTCTGGCAATAAGTTCTGAGTATTCGTACACAGGCCATTCGCCAGAAAAATCAATTTCTTGCCCACCAAGCGAAACTTTCACTGTGCCAAAAATTTTCTCAATCAAATTGCGCATCATCCCTTCTACAAAACCGCGCATACTCTCTGCGTTAGAGTACGCCGCATAAAATTCTAGCATAGTAAAATCTTGCAAATGGGTTGCAGAAATACCCTCATTGCGAAAACTGCGGGCAAACTCAAACACTTTATCCATACCCGCACCAATGCAACGTTTTAAATACGTTTCGCAGGCAATGCGCATCACACATTCAATATCTAATGCATTATGATGCGTATAAAACGGACGCGCCAATGCTCCAGAAGGGGTGGTTTGTAAAATTGGGGTTTCAACTTCAAGATACCCAGTATCTTCTAAATATCTCCGCAGAGTTTTTACAATTTCAAAACGTTTTTGAAACACATCACGCGAAGTGGGGTTCATAATGATATCGAGATAACGTTGACGATAACGGGTTTCGATATCTTCGATGCCATGATACTTTTCTGGAAGCGTGCGCAAACATTTGTTGAGCAATTTCCAGCTCGCAACCCTAAGGGTCAGTTCACCAGTTTTGGTGACAAACATTTCACCTTCAACACCTACAAAATCACCAATTGACACATCAGCAACAAAGCTCTCAAATACCTCTGGAGACTCTTCTGTTTTGCGCACACAAATTTGTACTTTTCCGCTAAAATCATAAATATGTGCAAAAAGTATTTTTCCCATTGTGCGCATTGCCACGATGCGCCCTGCGGTGCTCACACCTTTAACACCTTCAGAGAGTGCGGCGACTTCTGCAACAGAATGGGTTTTAGGGAAGTGATCGGCTAAGTTTCCTTTTTCTCGTTGTTCTAAAAATTTAGTTTTTTTAAGTTCAAATATAGAATCTGACATACCTTACGTCCTTTTGTTTATGTACAAAGACACGACACATGTTTTTAATAAAATCGCAACAAACCCAACCAATACGATGCTAGGTCCCACGGGCCAATTAAAGCCAAACGCAAACAAAACACCGAGCAATCCTCCAACAAGGCTTAATAAAACAACCCGCAAGGAAAATACACTCCGAGGTTGATAAACAATTGTTGGTAAGGTGAGCAATGCAGAAATCATGAGTCCCCCCACAGCAAACAATCCCGATAGAATGGCTGCAGTCAAAAGAACTGGAAACATTTTCTCAAGAAGTTTGACTTTAAAGCCTGCTATTTCTGCAAATTCGGGATCAGAAAGCCATGCGTCCCAATGTTTTTGTAACCCAACAATTGAAGTTAAAATAAATAAAAACACTCCAGCAAGCACCAACACATCATGCCAAGCCAGAGTGAGCACATCACCAAATAAAATACTTTCGGGGTTAATACGAATGTCTGGATAGCTTGAAATTGCAATAATTCCGATTGCAAAAAAAGAGGTTAAACAAATAACTGCCGAGGCATCAGGCGGAATCCGCAGAGTTTTTAAAATCCACTCAGAAATTAATGCCCCAAAAAGCGCAGTCACACCAGCGCCACCTAACACACAAACCCAAAAAGGAAGAGACGTTAAATTTGCAATAAAGATTCCGGCAATCACTCCCGGAAAAACCAAATGCGACAGAGTATCTCCCATATAAGCACGCTGTTTGAGCACGACAATTGGGCTTAACGTGCCGCACATTAAAGTAATAAAGACTGTTGCTGCAATTGCTGTTTGTGCAAAGCTATAATTAAAAATTTCAAAAAAATTGCTAAGGGTTTGCAGCATAAAAAATGCCTTTATTTAAGATTATGGTTTTTGCAGCTCTATACATAATATTTAATTAAATTATTACGGTAGATCGGGTTTGATCGTGTTTTCGGGTAAATGCAATGCTTCGCGTTAAATAGTTTTTAAAATTCTCCAAGTGGTGGTCAACAATAAAAATACACACCTTATGATCACATGCAAGCTGCTCTAATGTATCCATGAGCTGCTGCTGACAACATGTATCTAAGCTTGCTAATGGCTCATCTAAAAATAGCATTTTAGGGCACGATAAAATTGCTCTAACAATCATGGCACGTGTTTTTTGTCCGCCACTGAGCTCATGAAAACTGCGATTTTGATACCCAGCAAGTTGCCACTCAGACAACAATGCTTCAATATCTTCGATATCTTTCGCTGTAAAACGATATTGTGGTCCACGCCCCTGTTTGATAAAATCTAATACCGTAATATGAAAATATTTATTTACAGCATGAGACTGCGGCACGTAACCAATTCCTTGTGAAATATTGTGCACAGTTGGAATGGGAGCATCGTTAATCAAAACGGACCCAGCCATAGGTCTAATAAGCCCAAGCCATGTTTTTAATAATGTTGATTTTCCGCACCCATTTTGTCCTAAAATCGCATAAATTCCTGGCTCAGAAATTTCACCTGAAAACGGATGAATTAAGCTTGCTTTTTGTGGATAACCAATGACTAAATCTTTCCAACTCAAATAACTCATATCAATTCCATTAAGTAGGCAATTAGTCTTTTAAAGCGTTAATAATTGTAATTAAATTATGACGCCACATTGCGGGTGCTGTGTCGGCATCCGAGTTTTTGCCTCCAAGGGAATCGCCATACAAAACTCCCCCAACTTTAACTCCAGCCTCATTGGACACAGTTTTTATGTTGCGCATATTACCCGTAGATTCAAGAAAAACCGCAGAAATATTTTCTTTTTTTATAGCTGTAATGATTTTTTTTAACTGTTGTGCAGTAGGGGCGGCGTCATCGGATAGACCTAAAATACTATAAATTTTAAAATCAAATTCTGCTGCAAAATACCCAAGTGCATCATGATTGGTGGCAATCACACGTTTTTGTGGTGGCAAAACCTCAGACATTTTTTTGAGATGCGCCACCTCTTTGGTTAAATAACTCAGATAGTGTTCTGTGCACTGCGCAAAATTATTGGCCTCACTGGGCAGAGCAATTTGCAGTTGTGCTGCAATTTTTTGCACAGCCTTTTTAGTAAGCTCCGGTGACTGCCAAATATGAGGATCATACAATAGTTCAGAATCATGATGGTGGTGTTTTTCATCTTTGTGTATTTTTGCCAGAGGCATTCCTGCTGTCACAGAGAGCCATTGCTGCTCCGCTTTTTTTGTCATTTTATCTAACCAAGGTTCAAACCCAGAGCCAATTGCAATCACAATTTGTGCTTTATCTAAAGCGATTCGATGTTGTGGCGTCATAAAAAAAGAGTGGGGATCGCGCCCAACTGCAATTATAGAATGAGTTTCAATTTTTTTTGAAAAACAAGATGCTTCTTGCACAAGAGTTTTTAAGTAAGGAATTGTTGTGACAATTTTAATAGGTTGTTTTTCGGTTGCAAAAACAGAATGACATATAAAAAATAATATCACATTTATAACATATAAAAAAATTGAGTTTGTTTTCATAACTTAATATTGAGTCCATCGGTTAAAGAGTCTTTGTACGCCCTTCTAGCGGGCACCAAACCCAAGACACAGGACAAAATAAGAACAAGGAGTAAGTAATAATACTCATGTAATTGTACTGACAAAAAGGGAACAAAAACACCAAATTTTTCTAGCAAAATGGGTTGCACGATAAAAACAGCAATGTAACTTAACATATAACCCAGTACACACCCTAATACACCAAAGATAAAAGATTCAATCACCAGTAAGAACACGACCGATGAGATTCCTGCGCCTACAGCTCTTAAAATCGCCATTTCACGGCGGCGCGAATCCAATGCCGCATACAAAGAAACCATCATGCCAACCAATCCAATAACCACAACCAAACCAGACACCAACTGAAACACCACTTCAATATAATCAACAATTTGTCAAAATTGATTGAGTGTGACTCCAGGAATAATGGCCATAATTGGCTCTTTTGTATAGTTATTAATATCACGCTGCATCCCCAAGGCGCCAATACGAGAGCGCATCCCCAACAAAAATGCAGAAAGTTCTTTTACTTTAAATTGTTCATCGCGGTGAGATGCCTCGCGATGAATTGCCTCGGTGCCTTCTAGCGATATAAATAATGCCCTATCAACAGGAGTTCCTGTTTCTTTTAAAATTGCAACCACCAAAAAAGGATTTTCAGAATGATGGTGGATAGAAGG
This sequence comes from Spirobacillus cienkowskii, assembly GCA_003339605.1. Lineage (GTDB taxonomy): Bacteria > Bdellovibrionota_B > Oligoflexia > Silvanigrellales > Silvanigrellaceae > Silvanigrella > Silvanigrella cienkowskii. Next base: position 60,037 of record QOVW01000060.1, read on the forward strand.
TCCATCTGCAACACCATGAGATAACTCTATACGATCACCAAGTTTTAGGTTTTTCTTTTTTGCAACATCAGCCCCTAAAACAACATCAAAAATTTTTTTTGGGAGTGTGCCTTCTTTTAATTCTATCCACTTGTTTCCATGAAATCTATAATGTTCATAAAAATTGAGATCGGTTGCCACAACTCTAAAACCAAAAAAACTATCGCCAAATGATAATGGTATGGTCCATTTTACTGCAGGATTGTCTTTTATTATATTATAAGTTTGCCAGCTCACATTGTGAATGGGGTTGCCAATGTGAAATACAGAGTATAACAAAAGTTCCATCCCACTACCGCGGGCTCCCACAATCAGATCGGTTTGACTTATAACACTAGAAAAACCTTCTTTTGCGCCATCACGAATTTTTTCGACCGTAAGAAACAGCATCACACTCAATGCCATCGAAAACACAATTAAGAAAAAAGAAATTTTTCGATTCCAAAGAGATTTTATTGCAATTTTAAATAGAGAAATCATTGGACAACCCGATTTATTTCTGGAAGATAAATCTGTTTATTAAAATAAGATTTTAAAGATTGATCATGACTTACAACCACAAGAGTTGTTTGTTGTTTTTCGCATTGAGCAAATAATTTATTTAAAAAAAATTCTTTTTGTTGCGCATCCAACGCACTGGTTGGCTCATCACAAATTAGTAATTTTGGATACCCTAATAGCGCGCGCGCTGCAGCAACCCGTTGTTGTTGTCCAATAGAAAGCTCTGTGACTTTTTGTGTTAAAAGATTATGTATATTTAAACTATGTGTGATTTCGTTACAGCGCTCACCAACAGAAAGTGGATGAATATTTTTTGCCAGGGACTCGTTTAAGAGAGAAGGCAAAAGAATATTGTCTTTTACATTTAAATAAGGAATTAAATTAAACATCTGAAAAATATAACCAATATAATTTGCCCGCAACGCATCTCTCTTTGCAGCTTTGAGTCCCACGCACTCAATATCAAATATTTTAACAGAACCATGTTGCACCGTAATGATTCCTGCAATAATGCTTAATAATGTTGTTTTGCCGCAACCACTAGGCCCATACAAAAAAACTTTACTTCCGGTTGCAATTTCTAGTAGTTCAATATCAAGAACAGGTTTTTTATTTTTATAAAAGTATTTTAAGTTTTTAATAGAAATATCAAACTGACTCATAATTTCTACAACCTTAAGACAAACAGTATTATTAATTATTTTGCAGTTTAAGCTCAGAGTGTTGCATAATTATATTAAACAAGCAACAGATTTTTTATTTAAAAAAAAATTCATTAACAAAGTCATTTACTTGACAATAAAAAATCTTGTATATTTAAAACAAATTAAATATACTAAAAATTAAATCTTATTTTATTTTATTTAGAAAGTGAGCGTTATGAAAGAAATTAAAAAAAATTCCCTTTTTGCGTTACTTGCAATGACCATGTGTATTATGGCAGCAAAAGCCCACGCTGCGGGTTCTGCAGGATGTGGGTTGGGGTCTGTTGTTTTTAGGGATAATAAATGGTGGAAACAGCTTTTTGCAATGACAACAAACCATGCAACTTCAACACAGCCTCTTGGCATTACGTTTGGCACATCAAACTGTGCCCCTGGACTTTTTGGAGATGCCGTCACACAAGAAAACTATTTGGCAATCAACCTCACTTCGATTCAACGTGAAGCTGCACAAGGTAACGGCGAAGCGTTAAATGGTCTTGGTCTGACTCTTGGTTGTGAAACAGAAAAACTGCAAGATTTTAACTCGTATACTCAAAATCATTATAAATCGATTTTTAATACACCTGAGGTTAAACAAATTTTAATCAATTTAAAAACAGAACTGCAAAAAGATAAAAACTTAGCGAATTCTTGCTCAGCACTAAATTTATATCATTAAATTTCAAATCTCAAAATTAACTTGAATATTTAAAAAAAATAATTATAGTATTTATTTAAATTTACTTTAAATATGGTATTAAAATATTGTTAATTTATATAAAATTTTTAATTTATTTATTTGCAATATTATTTTCATCTTACTTGTTTGCTCAAGAAGAATATGCAGCAACTGAGATGCAAAATTATTTTATCCAAAAATCAAGAAATCTTCAAATTGCAAAACATCCATTATGGAGTCGTTTACTATTTTACCAAAAAAAAATTTTAGGAGATTCAAAAGGAATAATTGATAGCAAAAATTTTTATGTCTCACCAAATGGCAAAACTGACTTGACACAAGAATTAGAAGCAACCCTTAGAGCGTTTTTTAAAAACGAGCCTGATCCTAATTATTCAGCACAATGTCTATTTCCACGTAGAACGAAATGGCTAAAAGAAATGCTTGATGACAAAAATTTTCAAATTCCAACTAAGCAGTGCCCAGAATTAGAAAAATGGATCTCCATGCTCAATCCTAAAGGAGTTGTTCTTGTTTTTTCTTCGTTTTATTTAAACAATCCATCGAGTATGTTTGGCCACACATTTTTAAGAATTCGCAATTCTAATAGTGCTCTCACAGATTATGGAATTAATTTTGCAGCAGTGCCCGATACCGATAATGCACTCATGTACTCTCTGAAAGGACTTTTTGGATTTTTTGAAGGCTACCTTAGCATTTTACCCTACTCTTTTAAAATTCAAGAATACAACAACTCCGAAAGCAGAGATATCTGGGAGTATGAATTGAATTTTAACCAAGAACAAAACTTAAATTTAGCATTAAGTATTTTAGAAGTTGGCAATCATAACATTGATTATTATTATTTTGATGAAAATTGTTCTTTTATTTTACTCGCACTTTTAGATACAATTGATGAAAATTTTAAATTTTCTGATAAGTTTACATTATGGGTTAATCCTGCAGACACAATTCGAGTCATCTCTTCGCATCCCAATATGATTAAATCTATTAACTTTAGACCTTCTGCCGAAAAGCGTTTTCGATATCGGTATCAACTGTTAACCCCACACGAAAAGCAAGTGCTTCAATCAATACTAAAACAAAAACAACAACTCACTTTACTTACTGAACGGTTGCCACCCCAAAGTATTGCCAAGGTTTTGGATGGATTACTCGAATATATCGATTACGAAGAAAAACTTGCAGGCACTGAGACTGCTAAAAAATACTCACAACTCAGAGACGATGTTTTAAATTACAGGGCATCGCTAAGAATTATTTCGGATGTCATGCCAAACGAAGCACCACCTTTTGAGCGCCCCGATCAAGGTGCAGCAGGAACAAGTATTGGTTTAGAGTCTTATTACTCAACTCATCGTCAGGCTGAATTGCAGTTTGAATTTATTCCTGTGCTCCACACATTAGATAGCCCTTCTCTAGGATACCCCAAAGACGCACATCTCGAATTGCTTTCAACCGCGTTACGTTACAATATAAATGATCATGCACTCTCTCTTAGCAAAATACATTTGGTGAATCTTGTTTCGATCCCACCCTTATATCCACCATCGTATCCGATTGCCTGGAATTTAAATATTGGCGCAGAAGACCTCAATGCATTCAAAAATAGCAACCAATCCTCAGCGGAGCTTGTGTATTTTGCTAAGGGAGGCGCTGGTATGTCGCTCCAATTCCAATGGCTGCAGTTTTACGTCTTGCCACAAATTGGTTTTGCTTACCAAAGCAAAAAAAACTACGGAATTGCAACAGGAGGTTTACTGGGGTTTATTGTTAGACCAGCAGAGACATGGGTAGTTTTCACCGAAATAAATTGGATGTCTCATTTGAACATTTTAAATTCTTCATGGAATGAAAATTTTTTAGCAGATATGTCTTTATCTAAATTAACTTTTGATAACTTAAAAATGACAATATTTGCTCGGTATAATAGTGCTACAACCGATTTAAAATTTGGTTTTGGTGTTTTTTTTCATTTTTTTTAATTTTTTTGGTGCCAAAACTTTGAAAAATTTTCATTTCTATGAGAATGATTATTTCATATACTTTAAGCGGGATCTTCACAGATCCTATTCCTAATGTACGCTTTGACTGGAGCCCTTTTATGGTAAAAAGTGAACTCATCGAAATTCTTTCTTCAAAAGCAGATGTCACCTCCCCGCAGGCTGAAGAGCTTATCAATATGTTTTTTGATACCATTTCAGAAGCTCTTACTGTTGATGGGCGTGTTGAAATCCGCGGTTTTGGCGCATTTACTGTGCGTAAATACAAATCCTATGATGGACGCAATCCAAAAACAGGAGAAAAAATAGAGGTACCTGAAAAAAAACTCCCTTTCTGGAAAACAGGTCTTGAGCTCAGACAACGCGTGGATGGATTAGGTTGAAAATCACTGATGTCCAAATTGGCAAAGTAAAAATTCCACTAAAGCGCCCTTTTAAAACGGCTTTGCGGACAGTTTATTTTGCAGAGGACATCGTCATTAAACTAAAAACACACTCAGGAATTACTGGATTTGGAAGTGCTGCTCCAACTTTTGCCATAACTGGCGATTCCCAAGATTCTATCGTTTCTTGTCTTGTTCATCATTTAAAACCCAAAATTTTAGGCATGGATGTTGCGCATATCGAAAAATTAATGGCCAACATCCATTCTTCTATTGTTAATAATACCTCTGCATTATCGGCAGTTGACATGGCGTTGTACGATCTGCATGCGCAAGCATTAGGTGTGCCATTGTATCAACTGCTAGGCGGTTATCGTAATCTTATATTTTCGAGCCTGACAATTAGCGCCAATACTCCAGAAGTGATGGTTGCTGATTCTCTTGTGGCACTTGAAGAAGGTTTTTGTGATTTAAAATTAAAACTTGGCGCAAACTCTGCACTCGATCTCAAATGCGTGCAAGCAGTTCGTCACGCTGTTGGCAAGCAAATAAAAATTTGTGTTGATGCCAACCAAGCGTGGCAACCAAAAGATGCTGTGCGAATTATCAGAAATTTTGAAAAATTGGGCTTGGACATCGATTTTGTCGAACAACCTGTTGCCGCAAAAAAAATGCGCGACCTCAGGTTTGTGAAAGAACACGTGAACACCAATGTGTTAGCCGATGAATCTGTCTTTTCGCCTTATGATGCATTGCAAATTATAAAACTCAACGCTGCAGATATGATTAATATCAAACTCGCTAAGGCTGGAGGGATTTATCTGGCTAAAAAAATATTAAATATCTGTGAGGCCGCTGGAATAGAATGCATGGTTGGCTGCATGCTTGAAAGCCAAGTTGCCGTCACGGCGGCAGCACACTTTGCAGCCGCTCACAAATCTATTTTACGCTGCGACCTTGATCCACCAGCACTATTGGCAGAAAATCCTGTAGTGGGCGGCGTTTCTTTTGATGGAAATATGTTAAGCCTCAGCAACCGCCCTGGTCTTGGAATTCAAGACATCATTGATTTTCAACCAATTGCTAGCTAAAGCGCGTTGCTGAAAATGTTACTTTTTTAAAAATAAATACCCAATGTTCCTTTCATATTCATTGGTGAAATCATTCTATTTTTACCTGCAAACGGATATTCAAACTCTGCGCTAAAATCAACAGGAATTCTATATGGCAAACCGCTCACTTTGGTGCCAATGCTTGCAGAATAATATTGCTCGACACCATGATCGGGATGCATACTGCTATCACTCAAATAAAATTGATCGCCAAAGGTATAAATTGGCATGTTATTTAAAAATGCTTTGGCTGCAATATTATATTTAGCCTGCGTATAAAACCCAAGCCATTTGTAGCTTTCTGAAATATTGCCCACACCCCAGGCTGCTTGCACAAAGCCCACATGATGCAACCCTTTGCGCGAAAATTTAAGCGTATTTAATTGTTTATCACCATCTGTGACTGTTGGATCGGCGGTATTGAATGTGGTGTTATCAATCATGCTGGTACGACCTAACTCCACTTCATTTAATGAATATTCTGAAGCATGTTGCCAACTAAAAATAAATCCAGGAGCAGGGACATAGTCTAAGTTCCAACGCACTATCAAATCGTACGTACCACCACCTGTAATTAAAGTGTTGTCACCACCTGTAGGACGCATGGCTGAAGCCAAATTAAACTTCCCCGTTGGAAAACGCATTCCGCCACCAACAGACAAATATAATGGAACCTGCATCAGTGGCGATTGTTCAGAAATCACACTCCAAAGAATACCAACTTGAATATCGCCAATTCCTGTTGCTCCAGAGGTTGGCTGCGATGCTGTGAGTAAAATATTGCGCACTTGCGATTTAATAGATGCAGTACCAGTTAACGTAACAGTCTCTCCAGTTGGAAGAACAATTGACTGATTTACACCTGTACTTCCATTTTGATTATTAATATAGTCTAAGCAAGCATTAAAATTTGTATTACCACCACATAACGCACCACCACCTGACGAAGAAAAAGCTGTTGCAAGCTTATTGACGAGGTGATCATAATAATGTTTGTACATTTCTGAATTTGCAGCAACCGTGTTGCCATCCATTCCAAGATTATGCACATTCACAAACGGCAAACCAATTCCAATCGAAATAGAATTTGTAAGCCCATATTGAATAAGCGCTCCTGTAATAAGGCGTTTGTAGTCTAAGCCGTTGTTAACTTTTTTGCCTTCACTATCAAAGCCCATAGTACCAAACGAATACGCCACGGGCATTTCAACTTTAAAAATACCTTTAGGAAGAGTTTTACCTGTTGGCAACACTGCAAAGCGAGGAGCAGGGCGTTTTTCTTCGCCAACACCACCAGCAACTTCGGCAGTGGGGTCAATTTTAGATTTTTGCTGCGCTTCTAAATTATTATTTTGAGCTATTATTTTTTCTGGTAACGAGTGCACTGAAAAAGAACTTGCTATGAAACCTACAAGTGAAAAATACTTAAGTGAGATGAGTTTTTTTTGTATAATGCGCATTATAAATCCTTTAATAAATTTTTATTAAAATATTTTTTATAAATTAGCTAACCATTAGACAAAGAGAGAAGAGGTTAAATACAAAAAATTTAATAACACCTCAAAAAAAAATTTGCAAGAATACGTAAATTTAATTAAGACTTGCAAGAAATTTAGTTTAAGGATATTAAACTCAAAGCCAACAAATTAGCAAGAGAAGAAGAGGTTGGCGCAGAGTTATTTAGAGGCACTCTACGCAGTACAAGTAAATAAATAACCATCAACTATGATTGTGTTATTAAAAAAATTATTAACAAACAATACTTAATTAAAAGGTATTTTTTATGAAAAAAGCACACACTGCGTTTTCTCGGTCACTTTTTTTATCTGTATTTACTCTTGTTGGCTGTGGCTTTAAAGGCAATACCAATATGCAAACCGAAGTGCCAACAATGAGTTTTAAATCCGATCCTATTTCACAACTATTTGGCACACCACTCTATTCAGATCCTCTTATTACATCCCAGGATTTAGTAGATACTTTAAGTCAAGCACCTAGTAATATTGCTCCAACAGAAAATAACAAAAAAGAATACGAAAAAATAAGCTCTTTAGCATTAAAATATGTAATCGAAAATATAGCCAAATCAGAAGCCACAGAAATTGTGCGTATTCAAAAATTTGTTGATGTCCTAAAAGAAGCGGGATTTGATGATAGCTATTATGATGCATCCAAAGTCAACGAAGAAAAATTTATTGCCATTCCTTTTAATGAATGGAGTACAGGAAATTCAGTAGATTTAAGCGAATACAAAACTCGCACTGGTATTAATCAAGATTCTAAATTTAAAGTGTATGGTACAAAAAATGGGGAATTAGATAAATCTACTTTTGCAGAAGGAACTGTGTATCTGTTTACTTACAAATTAAAAAACTCAGAAATTAACCATTCTGCTATTATTACAGTGCCAGATGAATTAAGTGAGAATAAACCATTACCTTTAATTTTGTATGCCCATGGCGGAGATTCTGGAGTATCATTTAGAAATATAGCACAACTGATACAAAGCAATTTAAGGCAAGGTATTGTTGCCGCACCAAGCTTTCCCGGCGAAGCAATTTGCGCGATCACAACTCTTGGAGGCCATCCCAAAAATCCTCATCATAGAAGTTGCGCCGATGCAAATAAAAACGTAGCCACGCCGCTGGTTAAAAGCGAGGGGAGAAAATCGCCACTTGATGAAGATGTGAGCTCTTTAATTGGTGTGCATAATGCTATCACAAAATTAGCGTTAAATGATTCTAAAATCAAAACAACAAGCAACACAATTATTCCAGAATTCAAGACAAAATTAAGTTATTTGCTTTTTAATTCAAAAAGCTCACCTCTTCAGTTTTTAAATAGCCCTCAAACACTGGGCATAGCAGATAGTCGCGGCGGAGCAACCATGCTCGCCACAATAGGCAGAATTGGTATTTACTACAAACATGTTTTTACAGAACTTCTTACCTCAAAAGAACAAGGCTTAGATTTTATAAAAGTACAAGCAATTCCTAAACTACCATTACTAAGTGGCGCAGCTCTCTATTACACCCCATCATCATTACTAATGGGTGAGTTTGCATTTATTATTCATCAAATGCTACGGGGCGATTTGCATCATGGTAACGAAAGAAACATGTTCCCAATGCTACCCGATCTCAATAAAAACCCATATATTGCAAACTATCGCAATGCCCCAGCAGACAATCACGATCAAGAGTTCAATAGCCTTGCAGGATGGCTTGCCGCTTCGGATGTAACATTTTTAGGGCCATATGTATCTGTTGCATTGCAAAATTGGACGTTTACAATTGACTACATATCAGAAAAATTAAATGCAAATATAGAAGAACAACTCGCAAATCCAGAAAATAAAAAACTTGTTACAGAACTACAAAATTCCGAAGCAATGAGAAGCGGCACCCCAAGTATTCAGAGTATCATCACACAACTTCCAAAGCTAAAAAAAGCAGACGAAACTCTTCATGCACAAGCCCAAAAAGTTATCAAAAACATTTTTACAAAATCTATTGGAGAACGACATTCTGCGCCAGGCTCTATTATTTTGTTGCATGCCACCCACGATCAGGTGGTGCCTTATTCTCAATCATTAATTGCAAAAACAGCTTTTGATAAAGTGTTTGATATTGTTCACAATACAACAAGCAGCCTATCACAACAATTGTTAACGTCTTTCAGCATTCCACCTGTAGGCGTACAACTTTTTGCTTTTCAACCAGAAAATAAATATTATGCAGTTCCATTAAATAATTATTTACCTAACAGATCTGCAAAATGTACAACAGACAATCATACCTTTAACAAACAGACTAATCTATGTTTTAGCGGCTTCGCTCATGGTGATGCGTCATTTGCAACCAGTACTTTGATCAATCAATCTGTTAATGAAGCGGCAGGCAGGCATGAAAATAAATTACAAAGCATTTTAACACAAGGTATACCTGGCGCTAATAGCACTCGAAATACATTAACAATTATTAATAATGGGTATACACGAGTTAAAGATACACTAAGCGCAAAAATTGATTATCTTCAGAAGCAAGAAAACACTGCTAATGCAGTAACAAAACATAATATTCGTAAAACACTGATAACAGCTCAAAAAACACACGACCATCTCAATCAAACCACATTAAAATTGGATTGTAATTACAGCCCTAGCCGTAAACATACTCATGGAGTGTGTTACCTAAAAAATGGACCGCAATTTCATCGCCCTCTTTATCTTGATCTTGCACAAAAAGATTCTTTAATTGATAAAAAGTGGGACAACACTGCAGCCACAGCACAGTCTCCTTTAACCCCATCTGATGTGCTTACAGCCTGGTTTGCCAGCTCTGCAAAAGAAGTTTTAACAAAATAAAATTTTTGCTAGCACACAATTAGAGATTGCTAACGTAATAACTTTTGCCCAGTCAACATTAGTTGAAGATTTAGGATTGCAGTTAAGTTTTAGCTGAGAACATCGATATGCTTCTTACTATTAAGCAATTACGAGTTCAACATGACAAAATTTAACAGCAGTTTTAAAAATTTATTTAATATATTGGTTGAGCTGCGGCAAGAGTTTAACTGTTTAAGCCTTGAGACCGAAAATTTAAATGAAATTGCAATGAACGCCGCTGTCACAGCAGGACAAACAGGCAATTCAATAAGAATTTATACAGAAATATCAAATCAAATCGCCAATTCTTCAAAAAAAATGAAAAACTTTATAGATAAAAATCGAAGCGAAGTTAACACAATTTTAAATTTAACTTTAAAAATTCTTTCAAATAACATGATGAACAATAAATATTTAGAAACCACAATGGGTAACTCAACAAAAAATAATGCAATTTTATTAAAAGAAAAATTAGATAAAATAAATTTGTATGACTTAAAAATTTTTGATGATTTGGCTTTTCATGTTTACAAAACTAAAGCATTTTTAAAAACAATACTGCAACTGCAATATAAATTATTTGGTTTATACAATTGCTTAATGATTGAAGCTATTGAATTAGAAGCAAGTTCGTATACCGCAATCAAAACATTGAGTGATAGTTTGTATAAATCTTTTGAAATGACAATTCCTTGTTTAGAAAATTTGTTTGCAATACTTAAAAAAATATTAAGAATCATTAAAAATTTGAGCTGAGGAAAGTATGCTTAAAAAAATTTTACATGATCAAGACAATTGCAAATGGGTGATGTTTGGCCGCGATCCGCAAAAGAAAAATAGTGTGATTGATACCAATGAATATGCAATTATTGTTAACAACGAAGCTATACTTCTTGATCCAGGGGGTATAGAAATTTTTCCTGCAGTGCTTACTGCAGTTTCTGAAAGCCTCGACATTAAAAATATCAAAGCTTATCTTTGCAGCCACCAAGATCCAGACATCATGTCATCTCTCGCTTTATGGCTGGGCCTTACGCCTAATGCAAAAGTTTATATATCTTGGTTGTGGAGTAGTTTTGTTGCCCATTTTGGTGGCGAATATGTCGAAAACTTTATTACTTTACCAGATGAAGGAGCGCAATTCGAGCTCAATCACAAACGGTTTGATTTTATTCCTGCGCACTACTGTCATTCGTCAGGAAATTTTCATTTTTATGATCCTGAGGCAAAAATTTTGTTTACTGGTGATATGGGTGCGGCGTTGGTGCCTGGTGATTACCCCTTGGTTGTCGAAGATTTTAAAGAACACATTCGCTACATGCAAAAGTTTCATCAACGCTGGATGCCTTCTAATGACGCCAAAAACAAATGGGTAAATAGAGTTAGAAAATTAAATCCCAAAATGCTGTGTCCGCAGCATGGTTCAATTTTTACCGGAGAAAATGTAAAAAACTTTTTAGATTGGATTGAAGATTTAGAAGTTGGCAAAGTAAAATCATAAACACAAAGGGATTAACTTATGAGTCCAGAAAATAAAAAAACAAATATTGAACAGGTCTTAACTCATTTTTTATCGTCAGAAAAAAGTGTCGAAGACCTATCAATCACTCTGAATAAAATTGAAAAAATGATTTTTACAGTTAGAGATATCTCTACCAAAACAGACTTACTGTCATTAAACGCCTCCATCGAAGCTGTCCGCGCAGGGCAGTCCGGCAAAGGATTTGCCGTTGTGGCAGATGAAGTGGCGCGGCTAGCAGAAAAAACGCAAGAATCCATATCAGAAATCGAAACAGCGTTTGATTCTTTTCGCGATGGCTTTGATGGTTTGAGAGAGGTCTTTACAAAAACAAAAGAATTATTAAAAGAATCCTCTTATTAATAATTTTTAACTTGGAAAAATTATGGATCTTAAAAGCGAGCTACTACAAGTTTTTAAAGAAGAAAGCGCAGACCTCATTGAACGCGCTCGCAATCAGCTTGATGGTTTTTTTGAGGCAAATAATAAGCAACAAAGATTTCAAGACATTCTGAGAGTGATTCACACAATTAAAGGCAATGCAGGAACGCTCGAGTTTAATAACATTAAAAAATATGCTCATGAATTAGAAACAGAACTGATTGCGCTTAAAAATAACGAAAATAATATCACAAAAAATCAAGTGAATAATATTTTTAAATTTTTTGACTACTTTGAAAGTGTATTAAATAACGAAATCAATGAAAGTGAAAATTTATCATTTAATAAAGAAACACAATCTTTAAGTATTCAAGAAAATTTATTATCGGGCGCAGTCGGTTTTTTTGATGAAAAATCAACTGCTGCGCCATTCGAGTTGTTCAAACCCATCGATGCTCCAAAAATTACAGAAAAAAACGAACTAAAAAATAATAAAAATAATACTGATTTTGTAAGAGTACCTATTGATAGAATAGAAAAAAACTTTGATATTATTTCTGAAATTTTTTTAATAAGAAACCAAATGCGCTATTTAGTAGAACAACATCATTCGCAAAATATTACCACAGAAGATTTTTTTCAACGTTGGGAAATTTTAGATAATACGTTACGAAAAGAAATTGGCGAACTAGAAAACATTTCAATGTCTATGCGAATGACCCCCATTAAAAACTTATTAAGAAGAATGGAAAAAACAGTCAGAAGTTACCTTGACTCAAATAAAGAAAAAGATATTTTTGTTGAAATAGAGGGAGAAGATGTTGAGTTTGATAAAAAAATTATTGACTCACTTGCAGAGCCACTGATTCATCTTACACGGAATGCCATGGATCACGGCATTGAAACAACCAAAGAACGAATTTCCTTAGGAAAAAGTCCTCAAGCAATTATTAAACTTGCAATTAAAGTTATTGCTAACGAAGCAATTTTAGATGTTAGTGACGACGGACGAGGAATAGATGAAAATAAAGTTTTGCAATCTGCAATAAAAAAAGGACTGAATGTCAGTCATGTCAAGACAAAAGATGACATGATTCAACTCATTTTTTTGCCAGGATTTAGCACTGTAGATAATGTTAGTGATGTTTCTGGCAGAGGAATAGGCATGGATGCTGTAAAAAGCTACGTAGAAAGCTTAAGTGGTAATTTAAGTATTCAAACAGAAATTAATCGTGGCACAAATATTACGTTACGATTGCCGTTAGGAATGTCTGTTGTTCCTGTGATTATTGCAAAGGCCAATCATGTAAAATTCGCAATATTAAACTCTGAAATACTTGAACTTAAAAAAATATTTCCTTCTGAAATAGTAAAAAATGGTGCTTTTTTCTACTATAAAAGAGATAATGAATTTATACCTTGTTACAATATTGAAGATACTCTTTTTAGTCATTTAAAAATGAAATCTGATTTTTTTAATAATAAAGAAAAATTGTCTATTTGTATTATAGGACAAACAGGAAAATTTGCGGCAGTACAAATTGGAGAATTTCTTGAAAACGCAGAAATTATTATTAAACCATATCCAACAAATGCTCCAAAATTTAATTTTGTTACTGGAATTTCAATATTAGCAACTGGAGAACCTTCTTTTGTAATCTCACTGAATAAGTTTTGTGAACAAATTCCAAAAAGCCTTAATTTAAAACATGTTGAGGAAATTTGATGAACATTTCAGAAATACAACAAAAACAAAATTTATTGCCAACAGAACAACCTGAAGATTTGGGATTTTATACCCTTGTAAAATTTTCGGTTGGAGAGAAATTTTATGCCGTTAGCATAAAAAATGTTCATGAAATTTTAGAATCAGTTGAGTTTACACCATATCCAAAAGAAGATAATAAACATATTGGAATTATTAATGTTAGAGGAGTTGTGATACCATTAGTTCAGTTAGATGGAGTGTCTTCTAAAAAAAAGTTTGATAAAGTCATTATTTTAGAATATCAACAAAATAAACTTTGGGCAATTGGAATTCACAAAGTACAAAAAGTAAACTTTAAAGCAAAATTTATAATTTCTGGACAAACTATTAATTTAAATGGAACTCCAGTTTATTACTTAGACGAAAAAATATTTGAAGAAATTTTTAAGGAAAAATAATGAAAGACTTATTATCCATAAAACAAAATAACAATGAAAAAAATGTAATTATTCTTCCTTTTTCAATTTCCAAAAACAACTTAGATTTGAATTTATGTTTAAATGTTCAAAAAATTTCTGCTGTCATTGAAGAAGGTGAATTTTCTTTATTACCTGGTGTTCCTAAGCCGTTTGTTTATATGATAGAGTTCCAAGGCACTCCCATTCCAATACTCGAAATCGAAACTCTCATTGAAAATTGCAAGCTTAATTTTACTGATAAAAAACCAAATGAAAAAAAAAGAATTTTTAAAAAAAGAATTATTATCTGTCATGTTCTTGGAATAAAAACAGGGATAATTGTTAATAATACAAAAAAAATTCAAGCTATTTTAAATATAAATATTTTACCACCTCCCGATATTTGGGAGAGCGACAATCAATTTTTTGTAAGTGGAATGATTCAAGAAAAAGATCATTATCGCTATCTCTTTGACATCGAAAAATTTTTACTAAATTTAGGCATTCAAGCAGGAACGGTATCGCAAAAACAATATGACAATAAACTAAACTTAAAAGGAAAAAAAGCGTTAATTGTTGAAGACTCTCGAGTTTATCAACTACTCGCGCAAAGATTTTTTGAAAAATATGAAATGCAAATTGATCTCGCGCGTGATGGTTTAGAAGGACTCAATCTGTTAATGAAAAAAGGAAATGAGTATGATATTATCGTATCAGATATTGAAATGCCGAATATGAGTGGTGTTGATATGATAAAGCGTTACAAGTTAGATAACAAACTATACAAGGTGCCTATTGTGTTTCACTCTTCGATTTCTAATCCCGCATATGGTAAAGATCTTTTTGACCAAGGATTGGGCACACTGATTACCAAATTTAATGAAGAAACTCTTTTTCAAACAATTCTTGAAATTTTTAATAACAAAAAATAAATATAGGAAAAAAAATGAGTTGTATTTTTAAACAAATTCAAGACCCAATTTCATTTACATATACTTATATTATTGGCGACAGTAAAACAAAAGAAGTTGCTATCATTGATTCTGTAAACGAAAATTATACAAACTATATTTCTATTATTCAAAACAATCACTGGACACTCAAGTATTTAATAGAAACCCATACGCACGCAGACCACATTACAGCAATAAAAAAAATAAAAAAAATATTTCCAAATACTAAAGTGTTATTATCAAATAAATCCTTAGCACAGTACGAGTTTACAAAAGTTCAAGATAAAGATATTTTTTATGTGGGCGACATAGAATTCATGTTTTTTGAAACTCCAGGACATACCACAGATAGTATAAGTGTTTTAATTAACAAAAATAGATTGCTTACAGGAGATTGTTTATTTATTGGTTCTTGCGGTAGAACTGATTTTCAAAATGGCAACAATAAAGACATGTTTAATTCTTTGAATAAGATACTCTTACTTGACGATGATGTTTTAGTATACCCTGGGCACGATTATAATAATAGATATGTTTCAAACATTCAAGAAGAAAAAATAACAAATAAAGTTTTGCGCCTTAAAAAATTTGAAGAGTTTGAAGCTGAACTCAACTCTTGGAAACTACCACCCCCCAAAAAAATTCAAGAGTCTGTTCCTGCAAATATTGTTGGTGGTATTGATTAAATACGATTGTGTCACTTTAATTTTATTCGTTTAATAATAATTTTAATTGCTGAAATACACGATCGACTGAGAGATCTTCTAAACATTCACGACGTGGCAATTTGCATGTATTGCTAGAACAACCAAAACACCCTTCTGTTCGTTGTAAAAAATGATGCTTGCGATTATTAGGATGACACCAGTTTTCTGGACGAGATGGACCATGTATTTCTAATGTTTTTGCACCACCTGCGACTGCCACATGGCTCAAACCACTTGAATTGCCAACCCACGCCTGTGCTTTTTGCGAAACAAATCCAAGCTCCGGTAAACCAAATCCCGGCGGAAACACACTATAATTTAAAGAGATGCCCGCTTTTTGCAAAAGATACTGCAATTCTTGATGCAAGGCATAAATCATGTCTTTTTCTCCAGGTCCCCACAACCACACCACAGCATGTTTGAGTTCTGTAATAATTTTAAAACCTAATGCAACATATGATTGACCTGGCCAACGGCGTACTGGACGCCGATGGGTGGCACTTAGAGCAATAAATTTAAACTCCTGCGGCACACCATCAAAAGTAAAAACATGATTTGCCACAATATTCTCAAGCCACGCATTCACATTGTTTTGATACGCAGCATTTATAGGAATTACGGGATAAATATTCAAATAGTCTTGTTCTGTTAAGACAATTCCCAACGGCTCTAACAATTTAATTCGCGTATGACCAAGATAGCCATCATCCAAACTTTTACGCGGAATCAATGCAGTGAAAGCACGATTTCGCAAAGCATTGACAGAAAAACTAACCTTGGTTTGCGCACCAGAGATAACAGCAAACAATGCGGTACGCGGGTTGTTCATGGCATCAATCACAATTTGATATTTTTGTTGTCGCAAATGACGTAAAAATAAAAAATAGCGCCATATAAACAAAAACCATAATTTTATTTTAGCCAATAAAGAGTGATGAGAAACGTCTTGCTTTGACCAAATAGGATAATAAAAAGATTGATTTAAATAAGGGTTTTCCTGCAATAAAGTTATTGCCATAGGGTGTGCACACCAATCAATTTTAGCGTCAGGAAATCTTTTGCGCAACACTTCTGCAAGCGGCGTGCCCAACAAAACGTCCCCTAACTGTCTTGGTAAGATGATCAAAATTCTATTTGCCACGAGACTCTCTCCAACCCAAAATGAATTGCTTGCTTTTTTAAATATTACTATTTTTTTATCGCTACCAACATACCTTCGCCTGTTGGCAAAATCGTGGTTACCAATCTTGAATCCGTGGCGCATTTTTGATTAAAAAGCTGCATTGCAGCAACCAATTGTGCCAGTTCTCCATGAGCAGGTAATTTATGATCATCTTCACCTATAAAACCAAAGACAAAAACATTGTCAGCAACCAATAAACCACCTGAACGCAAGTTCTGCACAGCCCAATCAAAATAATTGGGATAATTTAACTTATCGGCATCAATAAATACCAAATCAAAAGGACCATGCGACTGCAAACCAGGAAGGGTATCTAACGCTTTGCCATGAATAACCTCAATCTTATGGGTAAGGTTGAGATCTGCAAATACTTGCTTGGCAACTGTACAATGATGCGCACTTGCTTCGCATGTATAAAGCTTACCATCTTCTGGCAATGCCTTTGCCAAAAAAAGCGCCGAATAGCCACACAAAGTGCCAATTTCAACAATTTTTTTTGCTTGAATAGAGCGAGCTAACACTTCTAAGTGCCGCCCATCGGTTGCAACAACTTGCAAAGGAGGTGTGCCTTTTTGTTTTGCTAAATTTAAAGCATGCTGTAAGTTTGAATCAGAAGAAATATCAAGAAGGTTTTCTACATATTGAGAAACGTGCTGAGACAAATTGGAAAAAGATTTAGGACGCATCAAACAATTCCTCGATACTCTTTTACTTTATAAACACTGATTTTTAAGAAATATAAGAGGAGAAAAGAAAAGGAGTGGTGGCACCTCCCAGAATCGAACTGGGGACACGTGGATTTTCAGTCCACTGCTCTACCGACTGAGCTAAAGTGCCAACGTTTGGTAGGACTGTGACTAATACACGAATGCGAGTTCAGTCAAGCATTCCTTATAAGTTTTTTTAATTTTTTTAAAATGCTCCGTTTTTAAACAAAAACAAACTTCGCAACGCCGTTTCTTGTTGTGTAATGCGTAAGGAGTAAGCAAAAACTAAAGTTTGCACACTTCTATATGTTGCTTTCAACATTGAGTTTGTTGTTGGACACACCCAAGCCTCGCTCCCCAATTGGGTAGCATTAAAAATAGCAGCAGCTTTTGCCGCTAAACAGACAGGAGCTCCAGGACCACTTGGCGCACAAGACAACGCTGCCTCAGCAAAGCAGGCTTTCACTTGTAATGCCGCACCATCTAATGCAATTTGATTAAAATGTGGCGATAATAAAGGAGATTTACAGTTGCTTGATCCACCAAATGGATTCATCAAGCAAT
This sequence comes from Spirobacillus cienkowskii, assembly GCA_003339605.1. GTDB lineage: Bacteria > Bdellovibrionota_B > Oligoflexia > Silvanigrellales > Silvanigrellaceae > Silvanigrella > Silvanigrella cienkowskii. The sequence continues at coordinate 78,046 of QOVW01000060.1, forward strand.
GCGCATTAAAAGCAGAGTGGTCTGGTATCAATAACGATGCTTGAGTACGCTGAAAATGCTGACCAAAAGGAGTTAACATAAAATTATAGACACTGTTAATTGCCGCTTTGGGTCTTTCAAACCAAGTCATTTCTTGTTGAGGGTAATACAAAGATCTTCCAGATAAAACATGCTGTATTGCATTAAAATCATCGGTTGTGTGCAATTGCGCCACATCATAACCCACTGTGCCAGTGCATGTTGTAAACGTAAATTCCCCTTTGTCCTTTGCAAGAACCTGATACAAACTCTCTAAAGAACATGTTTGCGCATTGTCCACAATGGCAGAAAATGGCTGGACTGCCTTTTTTTCTGCAAAAACCCCCTGGTTCACATCGATACTCAATTTAAAAAAAGAGCTTGGATTTAATGCTTGCATCGCAATGCGATCAAGCAAATCTTCTGTAGTGCCATCAAACTCAGACCAAGTCGCTGCCTGCCGCTCTTCAATTGCAAAATGAGCGGCTGAGGTACTTAAAGCACTATGAGCAATTAAATCTTGATAAATTCGCGCTTGTTGCTGAAATATAATAAACAGCGCACCCAATATCAAAAAAAACAATGGCAAAATAAATAAAAACTCAACCAAAGATTGCCCCTGCTCTTGTTTCGCTTTTCTTTTAATCATAAAAAACATTTTCACTAGAAATTAATCCTACCCAATTTGGATAAAAAAAGGATTTTAAAAAACTATCTGCATTTACGTTACAGTCTTTAGAAAACAAAAAATCATCATCACTGATTAACTTGATGTCATGTTCATTAAAAAATTTTTTATTACACATAAAATTAGGATGTGTTATTCTTACATTACTATCTTTTGAAAAAGAATTAAAAAAATCACTATTTAAAATTTCTAACTCAAAAAAATAATACAATTTTGACAAAAAATCAGAAACGATAGTTAATTT
>QOVW01000074.1 GCA_003339605.1 Spirobacillus cienkowskii
TCTCATCTGGTGTTCCTTTGTATTTTTTGCGAAAATAATTGAACACCTTCTTTTATATTCTGTCAACTTCTTCTAAATTCTATGTTGGACAGCCCCTAAAAATAGTATTTGTCAATTTTTAATTTTTGATCTTCCCTAGTTTTTAAATTTTAAGGATAATAAATGTATTATTTAGTTTCAAAATGTAAATTTGGAAACATTGCGATAGCATTTGAAAATAATAAGTTAAATGCATTAATTTTTTCTGATTCTGAAGATGATATTTTAAAAAATTTATCTTGTATTATGTCTGAAAATAATTTAATTATTTCTAATAATAAAAATGATATAATATGGTTTCAAGAAATTATTAATTCTATTGAATATCCAACAAATGTTTGCCCTGTTTCTATAAATTTAAATGGAACAGAATTTCAAAAAAAAGTTTGGAATAATTTGATTGAAATTCCATATGGTAAAACAATGAGTTATTCTAAACTAGCAGCTAAAATTGGGAATAAAAATGCGACTAGAGCTGTAGCTAGAGCATGTGCTTCAAATAAAATTGCATATTTTATTCCATGCCACAGAGTGATTGCAAGTAATGGTAAATTGTCTGGATATCGCTGGGGCATTAATACAAAGCAGGCATTATTAAAACACGAGGCTAAAATATTATCTTAATTTTAAAGAATTCCCAAAAAGATTTACATTTTCAACCTTTTTTAAATCAGATTTTGTTTTTTCATGTAAATTACTAATTATATTATTAGATAAGTTTACAAAATATAGATTATTATTATTTGCAAATAAATTTTCTGGAATATTTTTAATTTTATTATTAGCAATTGAAATATTTGTAAGAAGAGGTAAATTTTTAAATGCATTCTCTGGGACGGATTCAATTTCATTTGAATCCATTTCTATGCTTATTAAATTTATTGAATCCATTAAGCCAATTGGATATGTCTTTAGTAAGTTATTTGATAACTCGATGCCCTGTAAATTTTTTAAATTTTTAAATGCATAAGGAGAAATAAAACTGATCTGATTGTTATATAAACTAAGCCAGTCAAGTTTTTCAAGATTTTTAAAAACTTCAGAAGAAATTTCTTTTAGTTGATTGTGCATTAACCAAAGCCAATTTAAATTTACAAGCTTGTCAAGTATACCATTTGTTAATTTTTCTATATTATTATGCCCTAAAATTAAATATTTTAAATTTAAAAATCCAGAAACAGGGCTAATATCTTTAATTGAGCTTGAATTTAAATTTATAGAATAAATTTGCGAAGGATCTTTAATAGTACAATCTTCTGAAATTTTTAATGCTGTGAACTTTGCATCAGATTCCTTTTCTGAAGTACACCAATGTTTAAATGTGTGATTGAATAGTAATTTAAATTCAAATACTTTATCATCTTTTGGCTTTAATACTTCATATTCACAATTTACAGCGGAGTTTAGTTCATATTTTGTTGGGATCATTTTAATTTTAGAATTAATAATATTAAATTTTAATTCAGAGCAGACCTTTTTTTGATTAGGTTTAATTACAATTTTTAAGTTTTTATCATTTGATTTGATGTCTATAAAAAAATCAATTAAATCTTGATATGATTCTGTAACTCCACCATAAGTGTTTTGGTTAAAAATATTTTTCGCAATTTTAGCGTCAAAATTATTTTTTTTGTTTTTTACTAAAAATATCGAATTATCATTTATTTCTAAATAATGATAAGCGGTTTTTATTTCAATTGCAAACAAATTTAGACATGTTTGAAAAATTAAAATTAATAAAATTTTGTATGGTGAAAAAAAATTTAAATTCATTTTTAATCCTCCTAAATCTTAGTATAAAAATATTTATTGGAGATTTTTATATAATAAAAATTATTATTTGATTCAATTAAAAAATCAACTATTATTCTGTTTTTTAAAAAAAAATATTAAAAAAGATATAAAATTTCTATAATAAATTTGAAATTTAAATACTTACGCTTGCTCCTGAGCGTATTGCAACTTTTTGCTTTTTCCTAAGATGTACTGGTACATCGCTTAAATCAACTGAAACAAGTTTTGAAACTCCGGGTTCGCTCATAGAAATGCCATAAATTGTATCTAAAACTTCCATGGTTCTGCGATTATGCGTAATGACAATGAATTGAAATTCATGACTTAGAGCGTCTAGGACATCGTTAAATCGACCCACATTGGCTTCATCCAATGGTGCATCCACCTCATCAAGAAAACAAAACGGAGCAGGAGTTGTTTTTAGTAAACTAAAAATTAAAGAAATTGCTGTTAACGCTTTTTCTCCACCACTAAATAAGCTCATATTTTGCATTTTTTTACCAGGCAATCGAACAAGAATTTCTACGCCTGTATTTAACAAATCTTGATCATTTAACATGTGAAGTTCGCCATGGCCATTAGGAAATAGTACAGGAAATACTTTTTGAAACTCAACATTGACTTTATCAAATATTTCTTTAAATCTTGTTTTCGTAGTTTCTTCAATTTCTTGTATCGATAAAAATAATTCTTCTATCGATTTTTCAATATCAGTTTTCTGTACTGTTAAAAAATTTAAACGTTCACTGACATCTTTAAATTCTTCGAGGGCACGCTCATTGACCGCCCCAAGTTCTTGAATGGCTTGCTGTAACTGTTTAATTCTGTCTTCAATTTGATTACGAATAGATTGGTCAGGATTTGCTTCAAAAGGAATATCTTCTGGAAGTAGCTGAAACTTTTCTGAAGCATCTTTTAAAGCTGTTTCTATAATTGTTTCAAAACGCGCAAGTTCGAGTTGTTTTTCAGTAATAAATTTTTGTTTTGATGTTGTAGAATCTTTTTCTTGTTTTAATTTTCCTTCTACAACTCTAAGCTCTTCAGAATTTTCAGTTTCTTCTTGAGTTAAAAATTCTAATTTGTCTTCAAAAATTTTAACTTCTCTTTGTAAGTTTGTAATTTCAAAATCAAGATTTGAAAATTCGTTTGCATCATGATTGATTTGAAAATCAAACTCTTCTAATTGTGAAATATAATTTTCAACTTTATTTTGCATACGCTTAATTTGGAGTAAAATTTCTTCATAGTATTTTCTGTTGTTAGCTTGTCTTTCAACAATAACAGCGCGCTCCGATTTTTTACTCTGTAGTTGAATTAAAATTTCATCTCTAAACTCTTTCTTTTCAGAAAATAAAATATCAAATTCTTCTAAATCTCTTTGTAGCGTGGAAAATTCTTGATCGAGCTTTTCTAAATGATCTTGATTTTTAGCAAAAGACTCTTTGGCTTCTGATAACTCTTCACTGAGCCGTAATTTTTCTGATTCCAATCGAGATAAATTTTCGTCAATATGCCTCAGTTGTAAATCAAAATTTTCGAGCTGACTAGAAAGTTTAACAGATTCTACTTTTTCTTTTTCAAGGGCTGTTGCGATATCTGTTACTTTTTGTTCAATTGCTTTCTTTTTTTCAGAAAGTAGATATAAAGCCCCCTCAGAACTTGCGAGTTTTTCTTGCATTTTTTCTTTATTTGTCAGTGCTTCTGCATATTCGCGACGCGTCTGTAAAATTCCGTGTGACGCTCCGTCCTGAAATGCGCCACAACTTATACCAAATGTTCCCGCTGCAACAGTCCCTCTTTCTGTGACAAAAATAAAATGCTCACTCGACTGACATAATTTTTTTGCCTTTAGCAATACCCATTCATCTTGGCAAATAAAAATACGATCAAATATGTGTTGGATGGAGTGCCATTTGCAATTTTCAATTCGGCTACCGACGCAACGAATTCCTGCAATTGAAAGAATTTGTTTTTTATCGTTTTCTTCGCTGCTATTTAAAGGAAAGAGCAAATCTTTAACAAGTAGATTGACTCGTGAAATAGACATTTCTTCTACTTTGTCAACAATTTCAATAAAACTATCGTTGTTTTCAACTAACGCGGATTGAAATAAATATGGCATTGCATTTTCAAGAACTTCTTCATCATTTTTATGAAGCGAAATCGAATCAAAAAGAAATCCTGTTATAAGATTCGATAATTTTTCGCGTAACGCTAAAGTTCCATCTGAAAGACCTTGATTGGAGTCCACAATTTTTTGTAATATATTAGCTTTACTGCTGATCTCTAAATGTTGCTGTTTGCATTCCTCTTTTTCCGAATGTGCGAGATCGTATTGTTTTTTAATTTGAGCCAATTCAATTTCAATGTTGTTTCTATTAGCAAGAACTTCATTTAGCCCAATTGAAACCTTGTTTAGGCTATCCTCAACATATTTTCTATCAGCTGCAATCTGTCCACGATTTTGACCATGTGAAAGAAGTCCTTCGCTTGTTTTTTGAATATGTTGATTATAACGAGAAATGGTGTCTAAAATGGCTTCGTTTCTTGCACGCAATGAGCTGCGGGTGGTTTCTATGGCTTTCATCTCTGAGCGAATTTCATCACCACGCATTTTTTCTACTTGTAAGTACTCATCGATTTCTTCGAGTTTTTCTTGGAGGCCTTCATTTTCATTATCAATTTTTTGTAAATCATCACCATGTTTTTCAATTTCTTCAATTAACTGTGCTTGTTTTGTATCTTCAGTTTTTACGTTTTGCTGTTCTTCTAAGAGAGCAGTTTTAATTTTATCTTTTTGAATAATGCGTTCATCATGACGACGTTTGTAGTTTTCGAGTCGTTCTTGATATTTTGTAAGAGTAATTTTTTGGTCGTCAAGCTGATTTTCTGTTGACTTAATTTGCTGTGTGAGTTCAAGCTGCAGTGATTTTAAATCATTTGCGCGAGCTTCCCACTCTCCTGCTTCAATACTCGAACGCTGAATTTCTGAGGAGCGATTATCAATTTCTTTTTTTACTTTTGTTACAATGCTGCGATAAAATCCGATATGATTTTTAATGAGTTGAATTTCTTTTTCTTTTAACTCTTGAGAAAAATTTAATTTTTGTGTTGCTTTTTCGACCTGCTCTTCAAGAGCTTCTTTTTGTCTTGTTAATTCTGTTTCTATTTCAGCTAAATTTTTTAGTCTTTCATGAGTTGATGACATTCTTTTTTCTGCTTCTTTACGGCGTACTTTAAATACCGTAATCCCTGCTGTTTCTTCGAGTATTTCTCTTAAGTCTTCTGGAGATGCTTGAATAATTCTATCTCGTTTATCTTGTTGAATAATGGCGTAACTTTTTGATCCTAGACCAATAGACATTAAAAAATCGACAATATCTTTTAAGCGGCATGGTTCACGATTCATAAAATATTCGCGTTCGCCGCCGCGGTTTATTTTTCGGCCAATCGAAATTTCTGGTAAGTGCATAAATTCGGCAGGACAATGACGGCCATCGTTTGAAAATACGAGAGTCACTTCTGCAAGACTGAGTTGTTTTCTGCTTTGAGATCCTGCAAAAATAATATCAGTGGGATCATCAGCTCTTAAACTTTTTGCAGTTTGTTCGCCCATAACCCAGCGAACGGCATCAATAATGTTTGATTTTCCAGAGCCATTTGGTCCAATAACTCCTGTAATTCCATCATGATAATGAATATTGACGCGATCTGCAAAACTTTTAAAACCTGAAATATGAATTGATTTAAGTTTCATACCAACCTTGCGTAAACTTTAAAATTATAGCTCAAAGGGTGTTCTTTCTATTGCATACAATGATATCGCAAATTTTATATTTCTAAAACATAAGGCAAAAAAATTTTAACCTTGCCCCCCTCATCAACAAATATTTAGCATACTATTATTAAATTGCTCATCTCGACCCAACAAAATAAATACCATGAGTGATTAGACAATTGATTCTTTTAAAAGATATAGGCAAGTTAAAGACTTTTAATAAAATAGATTGTATAAGATGTAAGCTTTTGTTGGTAGGTAATTTAACTTGGATCGAATTTTGATGTAATTGGTATTTTTTGACATAAATAAGGATCATCAATGACTTTTATAAGAAGCCAAATCTCATTAAATTCTGAAGAATACAAATTGAATTTTCAAAAAAATCAGGAAATTTGTACTGAATTAATTCAATTACAAAATATAATAAAAATGGGTGGAGGTGAAAAGTCGCGCCAACGTCATGCTAATCAATCTAAAATGTTTGTTCGTGAGCGTATTGAAAATTTGTGCGATCCCGAATCACCATTTATTGAAATAGGAATGCTTGCCGCACACAACGTTTACGAAGATGTCGTACCAAGCGCAGGAGTTGTAGCAGGAATTGCACAAGTAGCGGGCAAAATGTGCATGATTGTTGCCAATGATGCCACAGTTAAAGGTGGAACTTACTACCCATTAACTGTTAAAAAGCATTTAAGAGCACAAGAAATTGCATTAGAAAATAAACTTCCCTGTATTTATTTAGTTGATAGTGGTGGTGCGTTCCTTCCTATGCAGTCTGAAGTTTTTCCAGATAAAGAACATTTTGGACGTATTTTTTTTAATCAAGCTAAAATGAGTTCTCTAGGAATTGCACAAATTGCGGCGGTCATGGGATCGTGTACTGCTGGTGGCGCTTATGTTCCTGCAATGAGTGATCAAACTGTGATTGTAAATAAAACAGGAACAATTTTTTTAGGTGGTCCTCCTTTAGTAAAGGCTGCAACGGGAGAAGATGTAACTGCAGAATTTTTAGGAGGAGCAAAAGTCCATACAGAAATGAGTGGTGTGGCAGATCATTTTGCAGAAGATGATCAACATGCATTATTTATAGTAAAAAATATTATTAGAAATTTAGGCCAAAAGGAACAAGCAAAAGTTGCGTTAAAAAATTCTGAACCGCCTGCTTATGATCCAAATGAAATTTTAGGTATTTGGCCTAGAGATTTAAAAAGACAAATTGATATACGAGAAATTATTGCGAGAATTGTAGATGGAAGTCGGTTTTTTGAATTTAAAGAGCGTTATGCCTCCACTATTGTAACAGGATTTGCATATATAGAAGGTATTCAATGTGGAATTATTGCAAATAATGGTGTTCTTTTTAGCGAAAGTGCTCTTAAGGTCACGCATTTTATTGAGCTATGTACTAAAGAAAAAATTCCTATCATTTTTTTACAAAATATAACAGGTTTTATGGTTGGCTCACAATATGAGCGCTCTGGAATTGCAAAAGATGGCGCAAAAATGGTGCATGCTGTCGCTACTGCACAAGTTCCTAAAATTACATTTTTGTTTGGTGGTTCTTATGGTGCAGGCAATTATGGTATGTGTGGCAGAGCATACGCGCCTCGATTTTTATGGACTTGGCCTTCTAGTAGAATCTCAGTCATGGGAGGTGAGCAAGCCGCACAAGTGATGCTCACTGTTAAAAAAGAACAGTTTTTGCGCGAAAAGAAAGAATTATCTGCTCAAGAAATCGAAGAAATTATAAATCCTATTCGCTTAAAATATGAACAAGAAGGACATCCTTTTTTTGCGTCTGCGCGACTTTGGGATGATGGGGTTATTGATATGCGAGCAACGCGTGCTATTCTTGCTGCAAGCTTATCCATTTGTTTAAATTCCCCGCTTGAAGAAACAAAAACAGGAATATTGAGAATGTAAAAGATTGTCTGCATTGGGAGAAATTTATGTCAAAAAAAGAGTTTATTCGTATTGCAAATGCCGGAGGTTATTGGGGTGACGATCCTTATGCATTGCGGAGACAGGTGTATGGCGAATTAAAATTAGACTATATATCTATCGATTTTTTAGCAGAAATTACCATGAGTATTTTGCAAAAACAAAAGACTAAAGATCCTTCAGCGGGTTATGCTAAAGATTTTATAAATATTTTAGAACCAGTTTTAGCGGATTGCGTCCAAAGAAAAATTAAAATTATTACAAATGCAGGAGGAGTGAATCCTCTTGCATGCGCTGAAGCATTGTTTGCGTTAGCGCGGAAAAAAAATTTAAACTTAAAGGTTGCAGTCATTAATGGTGATGATATTTTAAAAAATATTAGTAAATTGCGGCAGTCTGGTGTTGATTTTAAAAATATGGAAACCCAAGAAAATTTTGAAAATTATGCAGATAAAGTTTTATGCGCAAACGCATACTTTGGAGCCTTACCAGTTGCAGAAGCCTTAAGTTTTGATCCTCATATTGTATTGTGTGGGAGGGTGACAGATACAGGAATTACTTTGGGTGCGATGATTCATGAGTTTAAATGGAAAAGTGATGATTACGATAAGCTTGCTCACGGAATTGTTGCAGGTCATATTATAGAGTGTGGTGCTCAAGCTTCTGGCGGAAACTTTACAGATTGGCAAAAGGTACCAACATTCATTGATATCGGATTTCCTATTGTTGAATGTTATCCTGATGGATTATTTTATGTGACCAAGCACCCTAAAACTGGCGGTTACATGAGTTGTCAAACAGTACGTGAACAGTTGCTTTATGAAATGGGTTCGCCTCAAGCCTATATTACTCCAGATGTCATCGCTGATTTTTCGACAATTCAAATTCATGCATCTTCTTTAGATAGAGTAAAAATTTCGGGTGTTAAAGGAAAAAAACCAACAGATTTTTTAAAAGTTAGTATTGCCTATGAAGACGGTTTTAAATGTTCTGGAACTTTAATAATTTCTGGACCAGATGTAAGAAATAAAGCAGAAATGTTTGCAAAGGTATTTTGGATCCGATTAGAAAATGAGTTATTAAACGCAGGCTTTAATAAAACTGTTGATTTTAAAAATACAGAATACGTTGGTGATGATAGCACTCATAAAGGGATGCTCAAAAAACATGATGCTATAGAAATTTTACTTAAATTAACAGTTAGAGATAATAATAAAGAAAAATTAAATATATTTAGAAAATTGTTACCGAGTATGATTTTAAGTGGGCCAGCTGGTGTTGCCGTAACAGGAGGAGCTCCTACAATTTCAGAAGTAGTTAGCTACTGGCCAGCACTTATTCCTCAACAATATGCGCTACCAAGTATTTTTATTTATGAGCAACAATTTGAAAAAGATAAAAGTGAGCTAATTTCAGAAAAAAAAGAGTTAAAATGGACTGTCACACAAGGGGAAAGTGTGATTAAAGAACCGCCCACAGATCTTTGGAGTTCAAATTTAGTAAGTATTATGTCAACCTCTCGACTTATAAAAGTATGTTTAATGGAAATTGCTCATGCTCGAAGTGGCGACAAAGGAGATACCGTTAACATAGGGTTAATTGGTAGAAGTCCTGAGTGCTACGTATGGCTTCGCGAAAATATTACTGCAGAAAAAGTAAATGATTGGTTTCATAGCTTATGTAAAGGCGAAGTGCACCGTTACCTTGTACCTAATCTTTGGGCATTAAATTTTTTGTTAGAACAATCGCTTGGTGGTGGTGGTACAAAAAGTCTACAAATTGATGCGCAAGGAAAAACATTTAGTCAAGCTTTACTAAGATGCGAAGTTGATATTCCAGAAATCCTTTTGGCAACAATTCAACCTGAAAACAAACCATGTGCAGGTGAACTTGTCAGAAGGGATATGGCATGACAATACGTTTTAATGGTAAATTTATTAAAGTTATTGATAAAGAACATGGCGTAAAAAAAATAGTTTTTTCTCGTCCTGATACCAGAAATGCATTTAACGAAAATATGATTCAAGAAATTACCGAACAACTTAATTTATTAGCTCAAATAACCTCAATTGAAGATATGCGGTTATTAATTATTGAAGGTGAAGGAAAAGTTTTTTCTGCTGGTGCGGATTTGATTTATATGAAACAACAAGCACAGCAAAGTGAAGAAAAAAATTTACAAGATGCTCTGAATTTAGGAAAAATGTTTTTTACTCTTGCAGCTTTTCCTTGTCCTGTTGTTTGTATTGTTCAAGGAGCGGCAATTGGTGGTGGTTTTGGTTTTGTGGCATGCGCGGACTTAACAATTGCAGAACAGAATGCTGTTTTTGCAACAAGTGAAGTGCGTTTAGGAATTGTTCCAGGCGTGATTAGTCCTTATATTGTGCGAAAAATTGGTGTAGCGGCATCATCGCAATTTCTGCTTTCAGGAAAACGATTTTCTGCAAATGAGTCTCAGCAGCTTGGGTTGATTCAATATGTCACTGAGCAAGAATATTTAAAAGAAAAAAATGAAATGATTATGTATGAATTATTGATGGCAGGACCTCATGCTGCAAGAAGAACTAAAGAACTTATACTTAATGCTTCTCCGTTACCTTCATTAACGCAAATTGAATTTACGGCAAAACATATTGCACTTGCCCGCTCTAGCCATGAAGGAAAAGCTGGAATTGAAGCATTTTTTGCAAAAAAAGATCCATATTGGAGTGTAAGGGAACAAGAATAAAATGAAAAAACTTCTCATTGCGAATCGAGGAGAAATTGCTCGACGTATTTTAAAAGCAGGAAAGCAAAGAGGATATACTGTAGCCGTGATTGCAACACCAGATGATTTGGACTCATTGGTGTGCCAGGAAGCGGATGCTGTATTAAAAGTTTCGAGTTTTTTGAATGCCACTGATATTGTGAATAAAGCATTGGAATGGCAAGCAGATGCTATTCATCCAGGATATGGATTTTTATCTGAAAATAGTCAATTTGCATTTTTAGTTGAAAAATCAGGAATTGTGTTTGTGGGTCCTACAGTTTCAAATATGCAAGCACTAGGTAGTAAAGAAGCTGCAAAAAAACTCGCTCAGCAATGTGGTGTGCCAACATTAACTGCATTGTTATCGCATGATTTGCAATCAATCCCTCAATCTCGTTGGGCACAAGAATTAAAGCAGCGCCATATTATTGCACCATTTTTAATAAAAGCGAGTGGAGGGGGTGGTGGACGCGGAATGCGCATTGTAGAGGATGCGAGTGAATTGCCCAATGCAATTAAAAGAGCATCAGAAGAAGCGAAGTCTGCATTCAATGACGGCACTGTGTTTGTTGAACGGTACTTAAGTTCTCCTAAACATATAGAAATTCAAGTGTTTGGAGATGGTAAGGGTGGTGGAGTTTATTTTGGAGAACGAGAATGCTCCATGCAGCGCAGACATCAAAAGGTCATAGAGGAAGCTCCTTCTGCGTCTATTTCTTTACAGCAACGTGAAGCAATGGGAAAAGCCTCTCTCTCACTTGTTAAAGAAACGCAATATAGGGGTGCTGGTACAATAGAGTTTTTAATGGACTCTGTGGGGCAATTTTACTTTTTAGAAATGAATACCCGTTTGCAAGTTGAACACCCTGTGACGGAACTTGTTTATGGTGTCGATTTGGTTGATGCACAATTGCAATTAGCAGAAGGAAACTGGCCGCATCATTTTCCGGATGCAAATACTTTTTATACATTAACACCTCGGTGCGTGGCGCTTGAGGCAAGAATTTTAGCAGAAGATCCAAGTCATGATTTTTTACCAACACCAGGTTTAATTAAAATTTACGAAGAGCCTAGAGAAGACGATGTTCGTGTAGACACTGGTGTTGTAAGCGGAGCGAGAGTAAATCCAAATTTTGATTCTATGATAGCTAAACTTATTGTGTCTGGAGAAAATAGAGCGTTGGCAATTGAGAAATTGATAGCAGCTTTGAATCATTTTGAGATTCTTGGTTGTATTACCAATCTTTCTTTTTTACAGCACATTGCAGAACATAAAGATTTTTTAGAAGGCAAACACGCCACCAATTGGATTGCGGCACAGTTGCCTCAGTTAATTAAGCCCAAATTACCTGATTTTTTATTAAATGTTTTTGAAAGTCATAAATTTAGAGAAAAAATTTCTTTACTGTTAGATGGGTTTGTTGAATCAACAGAATTGGCAACGATAAACAATGTCTTTGCGATGCAAAGTGATAAATTGAAAGCTTATTCTAAATTTTACGAAGCCTCTAATAATACTATTAATTTTAAAATCCATAAAACAAAAAAACAGAATAAATTTTTTCTTGAATCAATTGATATATTTAATTTTTTTCAAAATAAATATATTGAATCGGAAAATGTCTCAAAAATTATGGAAAAATATTTTATTAATTCCATGTTTGATAAAAATTATAAAATTCCATTTTCTGCAATTAGACTCTCACAGCAGTATATACAAATAAATATATGTGGAGAATATTTAAAATTAGAATGCCCTTTTTATATTGTAGGGAAAAATCATAAAAATTCTTTGGACAGTGGCGAAATTCGTGCTCCTATGGCAGGTAAGGTATTTGAGGTTTTGGTCCATGAAGGACAAAAAGTTTTTTCTGGACAAGTCCTCTTTGTCGTAGAATCGATGAAAATGCAATTAGAAGTAAAGTCGGCTGGAGAAGGTCTGGTCGTAAAAGTTTTTGTTGAACAAGGGCAAATTTTGTCAGGCTCTGATGTCATGGCTATGATAGAATTAAAAACATAATATTATTTAAATATTATTGTCATGAGCAACTAAAAATAAACGACCAATTCAGCTTGAATGAACTCATTTATTTGGAAGGATACTGTTTTATGACAAGTTATCATAATAACGCACAAGAAATTCGAGAAGTTATTCAGACTGTAAGAGCCTTTGCAGCAAAAGAGCTTGCTCCTTATGCAGACGAGCTCGATCGTGAAGAAAGACTTGCTCCGGGAATTTTTCGTAGGTTAGGCGAGCTTGGCATCTTGGGGTTAACCTGTCCGGAAGAATTTGGTGGGGCAAAATTAGGGGCTGTCTCAGTTGTTGCCGTTATGGAAGAGCTTAGTTATGCATGTCCCGGTACGTGTTTGAGTTATCTTGCCCATTCTTTACTTTTTGTTCATAATCTAGCGCAAAATGGTTCTCCAGAACAACTCGTAAGGTATTTGCCAAATTGTATCTCAGGTGAATCTGTTGGCGGCATGGCAATGACAGAACCTGGGTCAGGTTCGGATGCCATTGGTCTTAGAACCCGTGCTGTTAAAAAAGGAAATCATTATATATTAAATGGTTCTAAAATGTTTATCACAAATGGACCTGTTGCGGATGTTTTTTTAGTTTACGCGCGTACAGGAGAAAATCGTACAGACATTTCTACCTTTATTATTGAAAGAGGTTTTCCTGGTTTTTCTGTAGGTAAAAAGTTGTCAAAAATGGGAATGCGTGCAAGTCCAACCGGAGAGCTCGTTTTTAAAGATTGTATTGTTCCAGAAGAAAATTTAGTAGGAGAAGAAGGCTCTTCTGTAAAACATATGATGAAAAATTTAGATATAGAACGCGTTGGGCTTGGTGCAATGGCTCTTGGTATTGCACGCGCATGTCTTGATCATTCATTAAAATATTCACAAGAAAGACAACAGTTTTCTGAAAGTATAATCAACTTTCAAGCAGTCGGTGAAAAAGTTGCAAATATGTATATTGGTTATAGAGCCGCTCGATCCTTTATTTATGAAGCTGCCCAGGTTATTGAAGAAGGCCGTCGTGCCAATCAAGAGGCTGCTGCGGCAAAAGTATTTGCATCAGAAATGGCGACTAAGGTGGCTCTAGATGCTATTCAAGTGCTTGGTGGCTATGGGTATATTCGAGAGTTTCCAGTAGAGCGATTGATGCGAGACGCAAAACTCCTTGAAATTGGTGGAGGAACGAGCGAAATTTTACGAAATATAATTGTTAAAGAGTTTGTTCGTAAAAGCGGTAAATAGTTTGTTTAGGCGTATTCAAGTATTGAAAGTTGTTTTGTGGCAACCTACAATACTAGTATTAGTGATATTGCATGAGATTCATGATCATTAAATTCAGGAGCGTCATTTGCAGGATAGTTCAAACAATCTTATTATAAAAAGCTTGGCGCCTTCTAATGAGCGGCTGCCTCTTTTTATTGTAGGAGATGTTCATGGGTGTGCTAAAGAGTTGTATGAACTGATAGAATCTGCCAAAAAACATGTTCCAAAGTTTCAATTAATTTTAGTAGGTGATTTGTTTACAAAAGGCCCAGATCCCGTTGGTGTCTACGAATTAATTCAACAATATTCTGCATTATGTATCAAAGGAAATCACGATTGGGCATTATGGTCTACAATCCAATTTGCACACAAAAGAAGTTTTCGTACTTTAGCAGAACATACAAAACAAACCTTACATCTTATTCGCTATCATAAAAGAGCTATTTTTGAATTTCTTTGTAATCTTCCGCATGCTTTTGTAACAACAATAATTTCAGCTTTAAATAGAAATAATTGGGAATCAGAATATCCATTAATTATTGTTCACGCGGGATTGGATGCAACAAAAGGTTTACTCGGCACTTCAGAAAGAATGCTGTTAACAGCCCGGTATGTAAAATGGGATTCTAAAAATACAGATGATAGAAAGCTTGTGGTGGTTCCTGCAGGTTACCGTTCAGAAATTTTAAAACAACAATTTAGCAATGAACAGCAAAATATGAATAGCGAAAAAGAAAAATTTCGTTGGCATGAACTGCATAATGGACCAGCACTAGTTGTCTTTGGTCATGATGCAAAGCAAGGTTTGTTTAGAAAAACTTTACCATCTGGAAGACCAATTTGTGTAGGAATTGATACAGGTTGTACTTACGGCAATAGTTTAACTGGTTATTTTCCAGAATTTGATTTAGCGATACAAGTTCGTTCTCATAGAAAATATTTTGATGTGAAAAAAAATGTTATTCTCTTAAAACCTCAAAATTCGCGTAGTATAGTTGTTTGATACGTAGATTGGACTTTGTTTTATGACGGTTAAAAGTTCTAAGGATTTAGAAATAAACATTGAATATAATCATTTGTTTAAAGGCGCCGATGCGTTTTTTAATTTACTATTAAATCAATCTGTAAAAATAAATTTTGTGACTGTCAGAACATACTGTAATGGGGCGTGGCATCAATTATCAGGGAAGGATTTTTGTGCACATCTTGGGCGTGCAACGCAATATTGGGCAGATTTATTACCAATTTCAGAGCGTGTTCATGGTCAAAGTATTATCCTTTTAGGTCGCAATTCGTATAATACATTTATTGCAACTTTAGGAGGTGTTTTAGCAGGATTGGATGTGATGTCTGCACCACCACACATGTCTAAAAATGATTTAAAGTGGTGCGTTAATTATTTTAAAGGTGTTGCAATAGCGACAGATATTGATGAGCTTGCTGGTCAATTGGATGACTTTTCGGTTCCCGTTTTAAATATTTCAACTGCAGCATGGATGCCTCAAGATAAACATCCAGAGCCACCGTTATTATCTCTTTATCGAGAAACTAAAACTTTGCCAACAGAAGATTTTTCTGAAGATAATATAATAAATAATAATGCCAAAAGTATATTAGAAAATTTTACTATTTTACCAGAAGATTCGCCTTGGCGTAAAATTAAGCCAGGAAGATTTTCATTTGTTTCATTTGGCCATGATGGGTTTCAAAAACCTGAAATATTACAACCTGATGCTTTAGTCATAACAGCACAAAACTTTATTATTCATGCAGAATTTCCTAAGCAAATATTTTGGAAAAGCATGGAGCTCATGATTCCAAGTAATCCTTTTTCCCATTTGAGTCGTTTTTGTGCCATGCTTAAAAATGGAATTATTGGATTTCCAAATCCCAGTGCCGATTGGGAAGTCAATTTACGAATTTTAAGGCCTAGTTTTATTTTTGCAAGCACTCTTGAAACCCAACAAATTTCTTCTTTTATAGAAACAGTCGAAAAAAGATCGACAAATAATCCGCGATTTCAGGTTAGCGAAAAAATTGAAAAAGCACAGTTATTGCTTGCTTCCAATAGAGCTATGAAAATTCCAGAAGGAATTTTTGACGCCTTAAAAAGTTCTTTACGAAAAGCCTCTCGATTTATTTCTGGAAAATCATTTTTAAAAGAAGCTGTTGAGGATTTACAATTTGTTGTTCATGGACTTGCACCAGCAGTAGAAGCAAATGTGAGAACTTTAGAAAAATTGGGTATTCCTGTAATTGAATCTTATGGCACCACACATGCTGCAGGAATGTTATCGAGTAATTTATTTTTGACTCCGCATTTTAAAGTAATTGGAACACCATTGCCTCATGTAAACTTTAGATTAGGAGCACATTCAACTTTAGAATATCGACTGTCATCAAGTTTTTTTGAAAATAGTGGAAATTGGGAAGAAACGGGTGATGTTGCGCAAATGACTCCTTTTGGTTTTATAATTACAGGAAGAAAACGTCATTTGTTTGTAACGTTAGGCGGTACTGTAGTGTCTCCTGTTCGTCTTGAGCAGCTGCTAAAAGAAAATGATATTATAACCGATGCCTGTGTCATTGGAGATAAGATGCCTTATTTATCAGCCTTAATAGTATTAAATCACGATGCATTAGCTGATTTTCGAGTTTCTCCAGATAAAATTCGGCAACAGGTGCAAGAAGTTGTAGATAAAGTTAACGAAACATTACCTCGTAACGTAACGTTAAAAAAATTTTCAATACTCGATAAACCGTTTACAGAATCAAGTGGCGAAAAATTAACAAATGGAGAAATAAATAGACTTAAAATTCAAGAAACCAGATCGAGTCTGATAAGTTCTCTTTATCAATAAATGCTTTTTATTACGATTTGCGACATTATTTAATTTGATATAATCTTGTTTTCATAATTTTCCTCACTCATTGGAGGTTTCATGCAGCTTCATACTGAAAAAGTTTTTGAACTTGTTAGGGAAGTTTATAGCCCAACGTTATTTAATGAGTTGAATTGGACAGGAAGTTATTCTGATTATATTGTAATGGTCGAAAAAAATCCGAAAATTTGTAGAACAGCTTTTCAAAGAATTTATGATCTTATCATGCATTTTGGCTCTTATGAATATGTGGAACACAAGAAAAAGCTGATTCATTATAAGTTTTTTGATGATCCATTGAATAATGGTAAAGATGCTGTTTTTGGTTTGGATGTGCATATTTCAAAATTGGTCAATTTTTTTAAAGCAGCATCTCTTCGTTATGGTCCAGAAAAGAGAGTTTTGTTGTTACATGGTCCCGTTGGTAGCGCAAAATCAACGATTGCCAGATTACTAAAAAAAGGTGTTGAATGGTATTCACATCAAGCAGAAGGTGCATTGTATACATACGAGTGGATTAATCTTCATGATAAACTTAAAATGGAAGACACAATGCCATGCCCAATTCATGAAGAGCCTCTGCAATTAATTCCCGAAGAAGCGCGTGCAAAAGTTTTTAGTTTATTAAATAAGGGGAAAGGATTTCAAGATCGTATTCATGTAGATGGCGGTCTTTGTCCTGCATGCCGTTATGTTTATAACGAATTGATGCGTCAGTATAATGGTGATTGGGAAAAGCTAACTAAAAGTCATATTTCAGTAAAAAGATTGTTACTTTCTGAAAAAGACAGAGTTGGTATTGGTACCTTTCAGCCTAAAGATGAAAAAAACCAAGACTCTACTGAGCTCACTGGAGACCTCAATTACAGAAAAATTGCAGAGTATGGCTCGGATTCAGACCCGCGCGCGTTTAATTTTGATGGGGAATTTAATATTGCTAACAGAGGTATAGTCGAATTTGTAGAAATGTTAAAACTTGATGTAGCCTTTCTTTATGATTTACTTGGAGCTTCGCAAGAGCATAAAATTAAACCCAAAAAATTTGCTCAAACAGATATTGATGAAGTGATTATTGGGCATACCAATGAACCAGAGTATCGCAAACTGCAAAATAATGAATTTATGGAAGCGTTGCGAGATAGAACTGTTAAAATTGATGTTCCTTATATTACAAAATTAAAAGAAGAAGTTAAAATTTATCGTAAAGACTTTAATCCAGAAACTGTGCCTCATATTCACATTGCTCCACACACAATTGATACAGCAGCTATGTGGGGAATTTTAACAAGACTTGAGGAACCTAAAAAAGCAAATTTAACTGTTATGCAAAAAATGAAGCTTTATGATGGTAAAACGTTATCTGGTTATACAGAAGATAATATAAAAGAATTGCGCAAAGATGCGTTACGCGAAGGTTTGGATGGTATTTCTCCTCGCTATATTCAAGATAAACTATCAAACTCTTTAGTCGAAGATAGAGGAAATGGATGTATTAATCCATTTATTGTTTTAAATGAACTTGAAGGTGGTTTAAAAAACCATAGCTTAATTCGTGATGAAGAAACTAAAAAGCGTTACAGAGAACTCTTGGCAGTTGTTAAACAAGAATATGAAGATATTGTTAAAAATGAAGTACAAAGAGCAATTTCTGCAGATGAAGAAGCGATTGCTAAACTTTGTGGAAATTATATAGATAATGTAAAAGCATACACCCAAAAAGAACGTGTTCGTAATAAGTATACAGGAATGAGTGAAGAGCCTGACGAGCGATTGATGCGCAGTATAGAAGAAAAAATTGATATTCCTGAAAGTCGTAAAGACGATTTTAGACGGGAGATCATGAATTATATTGGTGCATTGGCACTTGAGGGTAAAATATTTGATTACAAAACAAATGAAAGATTGCATAAAGCTTTAGAGCTAAAACTATTTGAAGATCAAAAAGATACTATTAAATTAACAAGTTTAGTGAGTAACGTTGTTGATAAAGAAACACAAGCTAAAATAGATGTTGTTAAAAATAGATTAATTAAAAACTATGGATACTGCGATATTTGTTCAACTGATGCATTGCATTTTGTTGCAAGTATATTTGCGCGTGGTGATGTTAAAAGAAACTTAAATTAGTTTTGTAAAATTTTTAAAAACCTCTTGTTAGAGAAGGCTAAATTTTATGAAAATGGAAACTGATGTTAACCGTTTCAGAAAAATAGTCAGAGGAAAAATTAAAGACAATTTAAAACGCTTTATTTCATCCGGAGAGCTTATTGGCAGACAAGGAAATAAACAGGTTTCAATTCCACTGCCAAGAATTGATCTTCCGCGTTTTGAATTTGGCGGTAATCAACAACGGGGTGTGGGGCAAGGTGATGGAGAGCCAGGGGATCCAGTAAATCAAGGACAACCACAACCTGGCGAAGGAGAGGCGGGACAAAATCCAGGTGAACACAGTATGGAAGTTGATGTCAGCCTCGATGAATTAGCTGGAATTTTAGGTGAAGAACTTGGTTTACCGAGAATCGAAGATAAGGGCAAAAAAAATATTACCCAAAAAAAATACAAATATCAGGGGGTGCTTAGAAACGGACCAGAGAGTTTACGCAATTTTAAAAGAACCTACAAAGAAGCATTAAAAAGACAAATTAGCGTAGGTGACTATACGCAAGACAAGCCCATTGTCATTCCAATTAAAGACGACAAAAGGTATCGTAGTTTTCGTATTGAAGAAAAACCGGAAGCCAGTGCGGCAATTATTTATATGATGGATGTTTCTGGCTCAATGGGTGACGAGCAAAAAGAAATCGTAAGACTCACATCATTTTGGTTAAATACTTGGCTGAAACATAACTACGATAACCTTGATACGCGTTTTATTATTCACGATGCCATTGCCCGAGAAGTGGATGAGCATACATTTTATCACACAAAAGAATCAGGCGGAACTTTAATTAGCAGTGCTTACAAATTATGCGAAAAAATTATTTTAGAAAGTTATCCCGCTTCGGAATGGAATATTTATTTATTTCATTTTTCTGATGGTGACAACTGGAGTGGCAATGACACCAATGAATGTATGAATTTATTGGATAGTGTTTTACTCCCATCAAGTAATCTATTTTCTTATGGTCAAGTTGAAAGTCGCTATGGCAGCGGACAATTTTTAAAAGATTTAGAAAAGCATTATGGCGATCAAAATGAAAAAGTTATTATTCATCAAATAAAAGACAGAGATGGTATTATGAATGCTTTGCGATCCTTTCTCGGCAAGGGGAAATAATTATGGTTATGGATCCTCGATTAACCAGTGAGCTAACGCCTGAATTAAAAGAAATTGTCTCAGAAATTGAAAGTCATGCGCGAAACTTAGGATTAGATTTTTTTCCCACTATTTTTGAAATGGTTGATTATCAACAAATGAGCGAAATCGCTGCGTATGGTGGTTTTCCGACTCGTTATCCTCATTGGCGTTTTGGTATGGAATACGAGCGCATTGCAAAAAGTTATGAATATGGCTTATCCCTTATTTATGAAATGGTGATTAATAATGATCCTTGTTATGCATATCTATTAAGAAGCAATTCGTTAGTTGATCAAAAAACTGTGATAGCTCATGTCTATGGGCATTGTGATTTTTTTAAAAATAATTATTGTTTTGCTCATACAAACAGAAAAATGTTAGATGAAATGGCAAATCATGGGAGTCGTGTTCGGAGATATATTGAAGAAGTTGGTCATGACGAAGTAGAATCTTTTATTGATATTTGTCTATCATTAGAAAACTTAATCGATCAGCATGGTCCTCATATTCGTCGTGAGTACAGGCCAAAGGATAAAGACAATTATGATGAAAGTTTGATTTCTCCTGATAAGCTTCCTGTTCCTAAACTTCCTTCTTTGCGCGGCTATATGGAAGGCTATATTAATCCTGATAGTTACGTTAAAGAGCAACAGGCAAAAGTCATTCTCGAAAAAGAAAAAGAAAAAAAATTTCCAGAAAGTTCTGTGCGTGATGTGTTGAAATTTTTGTTAGAGTATGCACCCCTTAATTCTTGGCAACGGGATGTTTTATCAATTGTTCGAGAAGAGGCGTATTATTTTGCTCCTCAAGGACAGACAAAAATTATGAATGAAGGCTGGGCTGTTTATTGGCATTCTAAAATATTAACGCAGCTTGTTTTAAAAGACTCTGAAGTGATTGATTATTGCGATCACTATGCTGGAGTTGTACAAATGTCAGGACAACGTTTAAATCCTTATAAACTTGGTGTAGAGCTCATGAGGCATATAGAAAAGCGTTGGAACTGTGGACAATTTGGTTTGGAATACACGTTGTGTGATGATCCGCAAGTCCGAAGAAATTGGAATAAAAATGCAAATAAAGGAATGGAAAAATTATTTGAAGTGAGAAGATTTCATAACGATATCACTTTTATTGATGAATTTTTAGATGAAGACTTTTGTGAAGATGCGAAATTATTTACATGGGTGCAAGATAGGCGATCCGGTCAAGCGATTATTCATGACCGTGATTTTAAAACGATTAAAAAAGATTTGCTCGACTCTATGACAAATTTTGGACAACCTATTATTGATGTTGTTGATGGCAACTTTAAAAACCGAGGAGAGCTGTTACTGAGACATCGACATCAAGGAAAAGATTTAAAAATAGATTGGGCTGTAGAAACATTAAAAAATATCTTTAAAATTTGGAATCGACCTGTAAATATTGCAACATTTATAGAATCAGAATCAAAAGTCATTCATTATGATGGGGCGGAGCCTAGAATCGAAAAAGGGGTGCAATTTAGTAATAATTAAAAAATTTGCTAGTTATTAACTAGTTTTTGAATTTTAGCTTTAAATTCATCAATTTTAAAAGGTTTTAATATAAATCCATCTGCTTTTAAGCTCATGCCTTGCATGATGTATTTTTTCTCTTTAATAGAAGTAAAAAAAACGACCTTAAATTTTCTTTTAGGAAATCTATCTTTAATATTATGCATCACCGCAAATCCGTTTTTGTCTGGCATGTAAATATCAAGAAGTATTAAACTTAAACTATGAATATTTGCTAAAATTTGAGTAATGAGTTCATCAACATTATAACAGCACACAACTTTATAACCTATCGATTCTATAACTTTTTTTGTTACAAGATGAATTTCTTTCATGTCATCTAATAAAATAACAACTTTTTCTGTTCCCATTTTTAACACCATTTCTATGTTATTTATATAATCTATCGGAAAATTTAAAAGTATCTAAATTTTAATAAATTTAGTCAATTATCTGACAACTTCATTTTAAATCATAAATTATAAAATCTTTTTAAGTAAATCAGTTACCTAAAGCTTATTTAGGAATTAACCGATATTGTTAAAAAGAGGAGATTAGTCATATGAGTATGAATCCAAAAGAAGATAGAATTAAAAGTGAAAAATATAGAAGAGATGGCGCAAAATATGTTTGCAATAAATGCAAAAATAAATATTTTTCAAAAGAAGATGTAGAAAAATGCTATGATAGTCATTTTGCCCCAGCAGGAAAAACTTCAGATAACAAAAAATAAAAAAAAATTACAAAAAATTTAATTTATTTGTAAAAATTATTAATATTTTTAAATATTTTATATTATTAAAATTAATAATAACATAAATCTAAAATAATAATATAATTATATTATTAATAATATTTTTAAATATTTATACAAACTCTATCTATTTGACATTTAAAATTTTGATTAATATACAAACTTTGATTTTTTGTATTGTTTAATAACACTAAATCAATTGTATTTTTTTTGTTTACTCCTATAAGAGGAAAAATATGCGTTTATCATATAGTAAGTATTTGTTTTCTTTAGTTTTTTTTTAAATTTTTCTGCCTTCTCACAAGAAAGCCTGCCTGAGTTTAAAATTGCATGTTATTACTATAATTCTAATCCAAAATTTGGAGATTATTCTGAGCATTCTAATTATGCTCTCTCAAAAGTATTAGTTAGACAAAATAATATTGTCACAGCAATAGATTCCAATCATCAAGAAATTTCAATTAAAGGTAAGATGATTAATGGTTTTGTTACTACAGATATTAGTAATAAAAATAATATTTTAAATTATTGCAATCATGCACTTAATAATTTATCACAAAATTACTTAAACACAGTTTTTCGCAGACTCAATTTTTCATTATATGATGTGCGGGCTTTTTCAAGTGGCACTCCTACCGCCCGGTATCATGAAACTATTGCTTCTGGCGAGTCTATTGTTAATTTTATTTACCATCCTATACGATATCTCAATTCTCAAGAAATTCGCGAAGCAGCCTCAACAATTGAAATCCCTCAAAAAACTCCAACACAAATTATAGAAATTGAAACAAATCAAGCTTTAATATATCCTCCTGAAGAAAAAGTTTTACCAAATCATATTAAACAAATAGTTATTTTTGGAGATAGCTTATCAGATCAAGGGAATTTAAAGTATAAAACTGGTCATATTCCAGATTTTCCTTATTGGTTTGGTCGATTTTCTGATGGTTTTATCTGGCCAGATTATCTTTTTAAAGCAACTCAAATACCAATTTTAAATTTTTCATATGGTGGCGCAACAACCATAGACTATAAACATAAATTTGTTGATGGCATAAAGCTATGGGGACAAGCACTAATTACGGGCAATTTAGAAAATTATTTAAATTACTTTAATAAAGAAATATCAGTTTCAAATACTTCTTTTAGAGAAGAAAATTTAGAGCAAAGAGAAATAAATCATAATGTTCATGATACCTTATACATTATATGGATAGGCGCTAATGACTTTCTTTCTGTTCTAAATTCTAGTGAATTTGTAAATAAATTTTTTGATGAACCTGATAGTATTTATGGAAAAAATAAAATTATTGAAGAATCGGTAGCTGGAGTTACTAGCATATATTCAGCTTTAATTGAGAAAGGTGCTAAAAATTTTGCGGTTATTAATTTACCAAATATTGGTTATACGCCTTATGTTTTAACAACAACTTACAAAAAAGATATATTAAATGATGCTGAAAGATATAAAGAATTTTCGATTAAGTTAACACAGGCTGTTGATGAATACAATAAACATCTAAATAATAAAATTGAAGAGATTAATAAAACCATAGAAAATAAGATAATTTTAATTGATGTTAATTTGCAACTTAATAACATGCTTTATGGTAAGCATATGTTTGATGAAACAAAATCTTTCGATTATGGGTTTACCTATTTAAATTCAGAAGTGCTGATTCCTAATCAAAATAATATATATATTCAAAAACCTTGTTTTTCTGGTGCTCCTTTATTTAATGTCACTTTTTTCAGCTATTGGAATCCAAATTTTAATAAAACTTTAGAAGATTTTGAAAGAACAAAAATTTGTTCTAATGATATGAAAGCTAAGGATTTTCAATCTAATAAAAACGCAATTTTTTGGGATAATCCACACCCTTCAAGCTATGCCCACTGCTTTTTATCTCATTTTATTGAAAAAACTTTAGGAGATAATAATCTTATTGCAAAAAATTCTTTAAGTCTTGACGAAGTAAAAAAAGAGTGTGGATCTGTTATTAATTATAAATTTAGTATTCATTAATTTTCATTAAATGATTGTTTTTTGATAAATTATTAATATAGCAATCAATTTTCCTCCTTCTTTTAGTATGGGGAGGGGGACGTTAAAATATCAAAATATATATCCAAGAGTTAAACCAAATTCTTGAGTCAAAACTGAATTATTTTTTTCTAAATAATTCATTGCTTTTATCCATTCTGGATTGTTTGCAACCGTACTGTATAGATCTTTTCTATTAAGTGGATTATAAAATAATTTCATTCCAGCACCTATGTAAATACCAAAAGTTAGTCCTGATTTATTTGTAAAACGATAGCCAAATTGAAATGCAGGAGAAAAATTAATTTGTTCTCTCTCAATTTTATTAAAATTATCTCTAACTTCTTCTGACATATATAAAACTCGAGCTTTTAATCCGATAAATAGTCCTAATGGATTTTTGCTAAAAATATAATAATGCCATTTAGGAACAATACTAAATATCTCACGCTTTGTTTGAACAGAATCTGAAGAAAAAGGATTTTGTTTATAAAATTCAATATCAGTTCCGATAAAATGATTCTCAAATATATTGAGTTCATAATTTATTCCAAATCCTTGATTGACCATAAGTAAAGGATTGATTTCTATAAGAGCACTCGATGTTTCTTGAGCCATGCCTGTTTCAAATATAAAACAATTTAATAAACTTACTTTATAAATAACTTTTCTCATGTAATGACCCTTTTGAGTAAACTTGTACTTACATTCATAAAATGCTATAGCAGAGAAGAAGGTAAAAATGCAAAATGGTTATTTTAACATTCAAGAGTAAGTATTATGAATAGTAAAATGTTTATTTATGAAATGATTATCAAAGAGCACCATTTGGACTCTTTTGCGCATGTAAACAATGCCGAGTATTTAAAAATTTTAGAAGAGGCACGTTGGGAATTTATTCATCACAACGGCTATGGCCTCGAAGAAATTCAAAAATATAAAAAAGGTCCAGTTATATTAGAAGTTAATTTAAAATTTATGAAAGAATTAAAACTTCGTGAAAAAATCCAAATTAAAACACAATGCGTTGACTTTAATAGAAAAATTTTAAAGCTTGAACAAAAAATTATCAATACTAAAAATGAAGTCTGTACTCTTGCATTATTTACATTAGGTTTTTTTGATCTCAATCAAAGAAAAATAATTGAAAACACACCTGAATGGATTAAAGCAATTGGAATTGACTCAAATTGAGTAAAAATTCTTTTGCTTTAGTGATTGACAGAGAAAAAAAGGCATTACTTTTTTTATATAAGCTTCGGTTTGCAAGCAACAAAGCCAAAGAATGATCAACGTACGCTATTTGCTCAATGCTGTTAAGATTAAAAAAACTGTCATCACACTGGATTTTAAGAGTACACATTGATAAATCAAGATTACCGTAAACAATTTGTTCATAAGTTGCATGACCAAAAATAAAAGGCATTGATCTTTCAGCAGAACACATCAATGCACATCCTCCTTCATCAAACATTGTTAGAAAATCTTGTTCTCTGCTTCGGCTGATTGGAGATGCTGACCAAGGAAATTGTGCAATTTCATCAAATGCAATAAAATGCCGCATATTTAAAGCTGCTTTAGATTTAGGAAAATGATACCAAATTTGAGAATTAAAAAAATCATGCCAATTTTTTGAGCGAGTTTTAACTTCGCCTTTTAGATAAATCCTTGGCTCATACAAATTATCTAAACCAACTTTATGACGTGCTCCTTTTTGTAAAATAAAAAAAATTTCTAAACCCGAGCGAGTGATAAGACCTTGAGGCTTGTAATAATTCAGTTCATTTAAGCTTGGCCAATCAGTGTTGTTTGAAAAAATCTGACCATATGGCATAATAGGAAAGAATAGTTCAGAGCATGTTAAAAATTGCGAATTCCAATCTCTCAATGTAGGTTGGGACTTGTTATTTTCTTTTTCTTCAACCCTTGAATTGATAGGGTATGCCATGTACTTAGCCTCACTTTATGTGGTTCTTGATTTAGATCCCGAAATTATGGTGACCGATCGCGATCGTGTATTACGCTCCTTACGAGAAAAATTAAAGCAAAAATTTTCTCATCGCATTACGGTTAGAGCAGATGAGAATGAAGGATCTTTGGCTGTTGCTTTGTTTGATGACAATTTTGAGCGTATAAAATCGCGCTTAGATGATGTTCACGAAAAAATTGATGCCATAGGTGAAGCACGTGTGCGTTTTCATCAGGAGCAGATTTTTTGTTGGTATAACGGTAAATTTGTGGAAACTAATGATAGTTTAGCCTTTAGTGAACAAAATACAAATCATTTTAAAGGTAATTCAACAATTACTCATTCTTTTCATAGACAAGAAAAAACAATTGTATACACAGATAAGGATGATGAAATAGCGTCTGCTATTCCATCGCGATACTCAAGACGAAGTTTAAGGATACCAACTCGAAAGTGAGCATGATTTCATGTATTTGCGAATAATAAAAATTTTCTTTTTTTCTGTATTTTTTACCTTAATTATTATAGCTGGTCATTATTTTAGCTTTAATACACTGACACAGGTTGCTAATTCAGAAGAAATAATAAAAAAACCAGCAAAAAAAAATGTTGGCTATTTAACCTGTTCTATGCTGTCAGAAAGAATGAGAGATTTTCTAAAATCTCATTATGTCTATCGTGAGCTTGATCTTGAATTATCAAAAAGAACTTTTGAAACATTTGTTAATTTTCTTGATCCTGGCAAACTTTATTTTACTTTTGAAGACATTAAAGAATTTAAGAGGCTTTATTATCACGAAGGAGAAAAAGAAGAGCCGATTATTTTTAATAAAATTAATAACGTAGATTGTCGCTTAATCAATGGAGAAAAAGGTATCTATGAACGGTATAAAATACGTTTAAAAGAAGCGACCATACTTGCAGAAAATGAATTGAATGAAAAACCAAATTTTACAAAAGATGAATATATTGAAACAGATCGCAAAAAAATAGAATGGGTTAAGTCAACCGCAGAATTAAAAGATCGCTGGAGAAAAACAATCAAATTTATACTTTTAAATATGAAAGAATCAGATGATATAAAAAAAATTAAAAAAAGATTATTAAAACGGTATGAAATGATTAAAAAAGATGCAGAAGCAAGAACAACAGATGAAATTTATTCTATATTTTTAAACGCTTTTGCTCTTTCTTTAGATCCTCATTCTAGTTTTTTAACTCCTGTTGATAATGATCAATTTCAAATTGGATTTAGTCTAAAATTTGTTGGGATTGGTGCGACATTAAAAAGTGTTGATGGCTATACAATTGTTGACGCCATTGTACCTGGGGGAGCTGCGGCAAAAGATGGTCGTTTAAAAAAGAATGATAAAATTGTTGCGGTTGATGCAGGAGATGGATCAGGTATTCAAGATGTTATTGAAATGGATCTTTCTAAGGTTGTTCAGCTTATTCGTGGTAAAGAAGGATCGCATGTCAAACTTGTTATATTAAGAAAAGAAGTCGATGGTAAAATAAATCGTTTTTCTATCATTTTAAAACGTGCTGTTGTTCATTTTAAAGACAGCGAAGCTAAAAGCGAGGTTATAACACAAGGTAAGTACAAACTTGGGATTATAAATTTGCCAAGTTTTTATATTGATTATAAAGGTTGTCAAGAAAGTCCTATAACGTGTCGCAGTTCTTCTAATGATATGGCGCGAGAAGTTAAAAAATTAAAAGCAGCACAGGTCGATGGAATTCTACTTGACTTACGAAGAAATGGTGGCGGAGATCTTTCTGAAACACAAAAAATTGTTGGTTTATTTATTAAAAATCCAGTGGTCACGCAGGTAGAATATCGAGAAAAACAAGTGAGAACATTGGAGTCTGAAGTCAAAGAACCATTGTATTTAGGTCCATTGGCAATTTTAGTGAGTAAATATACAGCATCAGCTTCTGAAATTTTATCGGGCGCTGTGCAGGATTATGGACGTGGTATTATTTTAGGTGATTCTAGAACATTTGGAAAAGGCACAGTACAAACTGTAATTGAGGTGCCAGGTTCTGGTGGAAGACCAACAGATGGGGCAATTCATGTTACAATTGCTAAATTTTTTAGACCTAGCGGTAAAAGTAACCAAGAAAAAGGTGTGTTATCAGATATAATCATTCCTGATATTATTGATGTTATGGATATTGGTGAAAAAGAAAATGATTACGCACTTCCCTATACAACAATTAAAGCTTCAAGAGATTTTAAACCAGAAAAAGACTTATCAAATATAATTCAAAAACTTAACAAAATAAGTACACAACGTGTAGAAAAATCTCCAGACTTTAAAAAAATCTTAGAAGCGATTGAGAAAGCTAAAAAAGACAAACAAGCTAAAAATACATTAGTTTCTCTTAAAGAAAATGAAAGTCTGGTGTCAAAAGACAAAAAAACAAGTCATTCAAAAAAAGATGTCGTAAAGTCAGGCGTAGTTGATTTAAAGCAAATGCCAGAAGAAGAAGAGTCATCCTTTGATTTTTCACCAAAAGTTGTGCAAAAAAATGACTTTATTCTTAAAGAAGCCGGAAATATTCTTGTGGATTTTATTCCACAAATAAACCAAATGCAAAAATAGTAATTTTTTCATCGTTAAATTTATTTAATAAGAGATATTCAATGTTACAAGAAAAAAAAATTTTTGATATTACAATTTTAGGAGGCGGTCCTACAGGTCTTTTTGCAGCATTTTATGCTGGTATGAGAAATGCTAGTTGTAAGATAATAGATTCTATGCCAGCTCTTGGAGGTAGATTAACTGCTGTATATCCAGAAAAATATATTTATGATGTAGCTGGATTTCCAAAAATACTTGCAAAAGATCTAATCGATAATTTAATTTTGCAAATTAAGCCTTATAACTCTGAAATTTGTCTTAATCAAAATGCGCAAATTTTAAAGAGAAATACTCAAGAAGATATATGGGAAATTCATACAGAATCAGAAATTCACTATACCAAAACAATCATAATAGCTGCTGGAGTGGGCTCTTATACTCCTAAAAAACATACTGCAAAAGGTGCTCTTGATTTTGAAGGAAAAGGAATTAGCTATGCAGTGCTAGAAAAAGAATTATTTAGAAATAGACGCGTGATTATTGCTGGTGGTGGTGATTCTGCGTTAGATTGGGCAAATGAACTCGTTCATTTGGCTCAATCTGTAACTTTAATCCATCGTTCGAGCGCTTTTCGAGCACATGATGACTCAATTTTAAAGTTACAAAAAACATCAGCAAGAATTATATTAAATACAGAAATTGTTGGATTTTTTGGGAATAATCGTTTAAAACAGGTTTGTATTAAAAATATTGATAATGACCATGAAGAAATTCTTGAAGCTGATGATGCAATAGTGATGTTTGGATTTCATAGTTCTCTTGGAAAAATTAAAGATTGGGGTGTAGAGTTGCTTGGTAACGGAATTCAAGTAAATGAAAAAATGGAAACTAATTTACCAGGAGTCTTTGCTGCTGGTGATATTGCAAAATATAGTGCAAAGCTTGATTTGATTGTTTCTGGATTTTCTGAAGCTGCTATTGCAGTTGCTTTTGCAAAAGTTTTTATGAATCCTAAAGAAAAAGCCCAGCCATTGCATTCAACGACAATTATGGAAATAAAACAAAGAAAAGAAAAACGAGCTGCGCAGTAATTGCAGATGAGGAGTATTAAAGTAACTGGTAGGGTTTTTATATGAAAAATACAACTTTATCAAAAAATAATTTTTCCACATTTGATAATAATCAAATTCTTAAAAATTTAGATTACGAATGGCTTGTCACAAATGGTTTGGGTGGGTATTCTTCAGGAACAATTTCTGGTATACTAAATAGAAGATATCATGGATTATTTATTACTCCGCAAAATCCTCCATTAGATAGAAGATATTATGTATCTAAAATAGAAGAAACAATTTTTATTAATGATAAAGAGTTTTTATTAAGTGCAAATAGATGGCGAAATTCTGAGGCAATTCATCCTACAGGATATCAATATATTGATAGTTTTTTCTTAGATGAAAATATTCCAACTTGGATTTTTCGATGCGATAAATTATTTATTGAAAAAAAAATATTTATGCCATTAAAAAAAAATCAAGTATATATTTGTTATAAAGTAATAAGTCATGATTACGCAGATATTATACCAAATTTTAAAATAAAGTGCGATCTTTTTGTTAATAATAGAAATATTCATGAAATTAAAAAAAATCCAAATATTTTTGCGGAATTTAATTCTAAAGATGTTGAATTTTTTAACGAAAATAAAGAGAAAATTTTTGAATCTTTTAGTAATATGGAGTTCAAAGAAGTAAAAAATATTACTTATATTAACTATGAGCTATTAGAAGAGAAAAATCGCGGATTTGACTATGTAGAAGATCATATATTAGGTGCTAGTTTTAGTTCTAATTTAAATATAGATGAAGTCAATTATATAGTTATTAATGCTGAAAAACAGAATAATGTTGAGTTACCCTACAAAATTATAAATGAAATTAAAATTAGCAATAAAGTTATAATTGATGGATGGAAAGAGAAAGTTCATAATACTCCAAAATGGATCGAGCAACTGCTATATTCAGTAAATTTATTTATAGTTAATAGAGCAAAAAAAAATAATTTATCCTCTGATAAAACAATTATAGCCGGGTATCATTGGTTTGGCGATTGGGGACGCGATACAATGATAAGTCTTCCTGGTTTATGTCTTGCAACGCAGCAATATCATATTGCGCGCGAAATTCTTGAAAACTATGCGCAATATATTGATCAAGGTATGATTCCAAATCGCTTTCCTGATAATAATCATTTACCAGATTATAATACCGCAGATGCAACTTTTTGGTTTTTTGAAGCGGTTTTTCAATATTACTTTGCAACTAAAGATTTAGATTTCTTAAAGTTTTTGTATCCTTATTTACAAAAAATTATTGAAAATCATTTAAAAGGAACGCGATATAATATTTATTGTGATCCAAATGATGCATTAATTTATGCAGGAGAAAATGGCACCCAGCTTACTTGGATGGATGCTAAAATTGGTGATTACGTTGTGACGCCGCGAGTTGGTAAACCAATTGAAATCAATGCATTATGGTACAATGCGTTAACAAATTTTGTGGATCTTTGTCTTGAATTAAAGTACCCGCATGAAAAATATTTACAAATTTCTCAAACAGTTAAAAAAAATTTATTATTATTTTGGAATGAGGAATTGGGTTACTGTTATGATGTTTTAAATTCAAAAGATGGTCATGATACATCATTAAGACCTAATCAGATTATCGCTCTTTCATTAAATCATTGTCCTTTTTCAGCATTTCAAAAGAAAAGTATTTTAGATCATTGTGGTCGTTCGTTATTAACCTATTATGGTTTACGCTCGTTATCTAAAGATTCTAAGGATTATAAAGGACTTTATATCGGAACTCCGTGGGATCGGGATAATGCTTATCATCAAGGAACAGTTTGGGGATGGCTTTTAGGAAAATATGCTATAGCTTTTCATAACGTAACAAAAAATGCTAATGTTGCAATTTCTTTTTTAGAACCCTTAGAAAAGCATATTAATCAATCAGGAATTGGTTTTATCAGTGAAATTTTTGATGGCAACTATCCATTTATAGCAAGAGGTTGTATTGCTCAGGCTTGGAGTGTTGCAGAAACTTTAAATGCTTGGAGTAAGATTTCAAAACATTTAAATCAAAAAATTAATTAAGGATAATCAATAAATTTATAGTTCTCACCCAGTATTTCATGCTTAACCTTATAATTTGATACTTTTTTACATATATCAATATTGCTTTTTTGAATGAGCGTAAAATCTTTTTCAATTAGGTTATTTTCTTTTAGTTTATTTAAAATCTCATTATGCCTTTTATAGTATCCATTAGATAAGTTATATCTTGCAGAAAAGCGAAAATTATTAAATATATTTTCTATGCACGCGATAATATCGTAAACATGAATTAAATTCACAAAATTATTTGGATTTTGAATTCTTTGATCTTTATACCAATTAATTGGTAGTCTATCTGGTCCAAAAATCCCTGTTAAATGTAAGATACAAGCTCCTTTTATGCGAAGTTTTTCTTCTGCTTGAATTCTTGGAATAGAAAAATCTAATTGGCTATCTTCAGTTATAACTTCATCGGGAATTTTATTAATGTATCCTGACGTGGTACTTAAAATAATTGTTTTTTTATTTTTACAATAAAAATCATAAAAATTTAATGCTAAGGAAATATCATTCAAATTTTGAGATGCAGGAAAAGTCCATAAAACATTGTCAACCGAGGGTAAATTATTCCATGTTTCTTGTAAATTTAAATCAAATTTAATTTCTGAATTAGAAATAGCTTTTCTTTTTGTAAAAATAATATTTTTATATTTTTCATAAATAAAATTACCAATATAACCTTTTCCAAGGACAATCATATTATTCATTTGCTACCTTAAATTTAAATATTTGTGTTAATAAGACTTAATAGTCTATTTGCTTCTTCGTCATCCAGCACCTTAAAAAGGCCTTCAGTTTCATTAAAAGAATAAACATCAGCCGTTGCAATATCAAACCACCAACAATAAATTCTTAATTTATTTTGGTTGATTCTTTCTTTAATAATAGGATATGTTTCTAAATGCTTTTTTTGTTCTAATACGTTAATTTGAGAAAGTTGATTATGCTGTTTTAATCCTTTATTAATTATAAAACCATTATTTAGAAGTTTTAATGCACTTTCGCCATATTGTAGCCACGATCTCAAATTTGGGTAAGGAATAGTGGCTCTGTCTATTAGCAAGTTTTGCATAGCACCACATTCAGAATGACCACAAATAACAATGCTTGTAACATTAAGCGTTAAAACAGAAAATTCAATTGCAGCGGCTTCGGATTCATCGCCAATAGAACTTCCATTTTCACCACATGGTGGCACCATATTGCCAACATTTCTGACTACAAAAAGATCGCCAGGATCGCTCGAGGCAAAAAGATTAGGAACCACTCTGCTATCAGAGCATGCAATAAAAAGCGTGTCAGGTGATTGACCAAGAGCTAACCTTGCAAATGTTTCTCGATAGTTTGGTAATACATTCCTTCTAAAATCAGCAATTCCATTGATTAGTTTTTTCATTTATATTACCTGTAACAATACAAAAAGGTATAATTTCCAAATGTAATTTAGATTAATACTAAATAAAAAACAATGATACAATTATTAAAAGATGTTTTTTTGAGTACTTTTAGGGCAATTTTTATTCAAAATAAAGATGGATGGGTAGATTAATACAACTATTTAATTTGAATTCTTTTTACTTCTTTCTGTATTTCTGGCAGTTTTTTTAATTTTATAATCAACTCGCCATTTTTCATTTCTGCATAAATATTTTCTTTATCGATACAATTTTCTGGGATTGCAAAACTACGTTCAAACTTTCCATAAAAACGCTCTCTTATATGAGGTCTTTCAGAATCTGTTTCTTCGCTTTCAAATTTTCTTTCACCTCTGATTGATAATAAGTTATTTGAAAACGAGATATCAATATCTTCTTTTTTAGCCCCAGGAATATCCGCTGCAATAATAA
Source organism: Spirobacillus cienkowskii (assembly GCA_003339605.1). Lineage (GTDB taxonomy): Bacteria > Bdellovibrionota_B > Oligoflexia > Silvanigrellales > Silvanigrellaceae > Silvanigrella > Silvanigrella cienkowskii. The sequence goes on from QOVW01000074.1 coordinate 33,691, forward strand.
TTTCATCTTTAGTTTCTTTTAAATCTACTTTTAATGATAACCCAGATGCTGGCAAAAGCATGTCTACACTATTATCACGAAAAATATTATTAAATAATCTATTCATTTCTGTTTGTAGCAAATGAAAATTATCTGCTTCATTGCGCAAAGTTAAAAAAGATGGTTTTTTAAAAAGAGACATAACAAGATCCTCCTTTATACATTTAGTTATAACATTCCCATCCACCTCATGAATAATTTAAATCATAATCTGTTCATGCAAAGAAGCTCTAATTAAAAACTATAAAAAAAATTAAAATCACTTTAGAAAATTTAAGTAAATTTTATATAACGTAAAAAATCATTCTTATTTTAAAACTTTTAAGTAATTTAAAAAATTGACAAATTTTAAATATCAAGTTAGCATGTATAAATTAATAATACAATTACAGGTCATTAAGTGTGTTATATAATCAATATATTATATCTATAGGGTCACTGTTTTTAAGTTCTACAATAATGATAATTGCTTGGTATGCACATCTTAAACATTCCAATTCTGCTATTTGGCAAGCCATACTTGTTTCATGGTTTATTGCATTTTTCGAATATCTACTGCAAGTACCTGCCAACCGCATTGGATATAAGGTTATGTCAACTGCACAATTAAGAGTCATAGCTGAATTTTTTATTTTAGTCTCATTTGTATTATTGGAGCTGTTTATTTTGCATTTTAGAGGCCTTTTTCTTAGAATATAATTAACTATTAATTAATATTTCCAATAAGGTAAATAATGAAAGCACTGTCAAGTAAATTTTCTTATAATTATAAATTATTATTTTTTTTTGTTATTTTTACAATTTTTTTTATACTATTAGAAATCAATAACAATCGCTATTGGCAAAGTGATTTTGAGGTGTACTATAAGAGTGCAAATAGATTTTTAAATTCGCAGTTGTTATACAGACCTGGAGAAGATGGTTTTTATAGATACAAATATTCTCCAGTCGCTTCGCTGTTATTTATTCCATTTGCGCTAGTTCCATTTGAAATTGCTAAAATATTTTATTCATTTTTTATTTCATTATTAATGTATTTAAATCTTATTATTAGCATTAAATTATTTAAATCATATACAAAAAATTCAATTTCTAAATATCATCTCTTTTATATAGTTTTTTTCATCGTTTTGTCTATGTTTTCTCATTATTTTAGGGAGTTACATTTAGGTCAAGTAAATATTTTAATACTTTTTTTGATTTTGTATTCTTTGATTGTTAACAATAAAAATACTCTATTATCTTCTGTATTAATTGCTTTATCAGGTTTTATTAAGCCCTACTTTTTGATATTTATATTATATTTTATTTTTGAAAAACAATTTAAACAGGTTTTATATATTGTTTTTTCTTCTATTGTATTATTTTTTACTCCCCTGTTTAATTATAATTTTAATAATTTAATGACTAATTATTATTACTGGTATTTAGAGCTAAAATTAGAAATATTAAGAGAAAGTGAAATTGGTAATATTGAAAATGTGTCTATATTTACTTTTTTTGATAAATATTTGGGATACTTTTTTATAATTAATAATAAAATAGTACATCTTTTTGTGTTAATTATTTTAGGATTATTTGTTTCTTGGTATTTAATACTTACAGCTAAAAATTTGCCAAAATCACAAAAAATTAAGTTTGATTATTCTATGTTATGTGCTTTAATACCAATACTAGTATCTAATGGAAGAAGTATTTATATTTTTCTATTTCCTTTAGTATATTTAATATCAATTAGCAATATTTATAAAAACATGGTTTTTTTAATTGTTTTTTGTTTCTCTTGTATTTGTATAGGTTTGAATTTTGGAGAGGGAGTTATTTTATCGCAATGGATTAAAAATTTTTATTTAATGCCATTTGCTGGATTAATGTTAATTTTCTTATCAGTATTTATAATTAAAGATAAAAAATTACTAACTATAAAATAAAAATTAATAGAAAATTATATGAGGCATAATTTATGGAAGAAAATAGCTTGCAAAATATTAACAATAATTTGAGCTTGACTCAAGATCCAGTTTGTAAAATGACTGTTGATCCTTCTAATCCAAAAGTTGGAAGCTTTAATTATAAAAATCATAAATACTATTTTTGTTCAATTTATTGCAAGGATAAATTTCAATTACAACCAAATCAATTTTTAAATTCAATAGAATCTAGTGATACAAAGCAAAATCAACATAATGATAGTCTTGAATATATTTGCCCTATGCATCCAGAAGTTCGTCAAATTGGTTTTGGTAGCTGCAATAAGTGTGGAATGGCACTAGAACCTGTAAATATAGATTTATCAAATACTAAAATTGAATTTGATGAATTGCAATACATGAAACAAAGATTATATGTAAGCTCTATTCTTTGTATTCCATTATTATTTATTTCAATGGGTGGCAGCTCCCTTCTGTTATCAATTATAAGTATGAATTATATTCCTTGGATTGAATTATTGCTTGCAACTCCAATTATTTTTTGGTGTGGATGGCCATTTTATATTCGTTTTTTTGAAAGTATTAAGTATAAAAGTCTCAATATGTTTACTCTAATTGGACTCGGTGTTTTGGTTTCTTATTTCTACAGTATTATAGCTGTTATTATTCCAAAAATTTTTCCGCAAATTTTTAGAGATCCAATGACTGGTATGGTTGGACTTTATTTTGAAGCTGCATCAATGATTGTAACTTTAGTATTACTTGGCCAGGTTCTAGAACTCAAAGCAAGAAAAAAAACAAATTCAGCAATTCAATCCTTAATAACCTTAGCCCCCAAAACTGCTTTACGCCTTAACAAAAATGGCGAGCATGAAGAAGTTTCAATTACAAACATAACTATTGGAGATAAAATTTTTGTTAGACCTGGAGAAAAAATACCAGTTGATGGCAAAGTGATTTCTGGGCAATCTGCGATTGATGAATCAATGATAACTGGTGAATCGATACCGGTTGATAAAAGCAAAGGAGATATAGTTATAGGAGCAACAATTAACGGAACAGGTTCTTTACTCATTCAAACAGAAAAAATTGGATCTCAAACACTTTTATCTCAAATCATACAGCTTGTTTCAGAAGCGCAACGATCAAAAGCGCCTATTCAAAAGATTGCCGATCAAGTTTCCGCTTTTTTTGTGCCTAGCGTCATTTTAGTTGCAATTTTTACATTATTAATTTGGCTTAAATTTGGTCCCGAACCTAGCATTGCTTATGGAATTATCAATGCAGTCGCAGTTTTAATTATTGCATGTCCATGTGCATTAGGATTGGCAACACCGATGTCTATAATGGTAGCAACTGGCAAAGCAGCAACATTTGGTATTCTATTTAAAAATGCTGAGTCAATTGAGCAGTTGCGAAAGGTTGATACACTTGTGATTGATAAAACTGGTACCTTAACAAAAGGCAAACCTCAATTAGTGACCATCAATTCATTAGAAAAAAACATATCAACAAATGAATTACTTTTGTATGCAGCAAGTCTCGAACAATTAAGTGAACATTCACTTGCACAAGCAATTGTCAATGCAGCGCATGAAAAACAAATTAAATTGTTTTCTACAACAGAATTTAAATCGATCACTGGTAAAGGCGCCGTTGCAAAAATTAACGATCATCAAATTGCGATTGGCAATAAAGCGCTAATGGCGGATTTATCTATTTCTGTATCTGATTTTGAAAATAAAATTGATATGCTTAGAAGAGAAGGGCAGACAGTGATTTATGTTGCCTTTGATAATAAATTATTAGGATTACTGGGTGTCATTGATCCAATAAAAGAAAATGCACATGCTACAATTCAAGAGTTAAAAAATTGTGGCATTAAGGTGATTATGCTTACTGGTGATAGCTCTAAAACTGCTGAACATGTTGCACGAAGCGTTGGAGTTGATCAGTTTTATGCAGACTTATTACCACATCAAAAGGCAGAAATAATTGAAAAAATACAAAATAACGGTCATATTGTTGCAATGGCAGGAGATGGAATTAATGACGCTCCTGCTTTAGCAAGAGCAGATGTCGGTATTGCTATGGGTACAGGTACTGATGTTGCCATTAGTAGTTCTGATATAACCCTTGTTAAAGGCGACTTAACTGGAATTTTAAAGGCTCGCAAAGTAAGCGTTAGTACCATTAAAAATATTAAGCAAAACTTATTTTTTGCATTTGTTTACAATATTATTGGTGTTCCTATTGCTGCAGGAGTTTTATACCCTTTTTGGGGTGTGCTTTTAAGTCCAATTTTTGCTGCTGCTGCAATGAGTTTTAGTTCTGTTTCGGTTATTATAAATTCTTTAAGACTTAATCGAATGTAAATTTTAATTTAAATAAACAACATCAATACTTCTATCTTATCATAACCAATTTTTTAAAATAAATTGAATTAAAATTGAAATATAAATAATTTTACCTTATTACTAAAAATATTCATGAATTTTTGAGGTACTACAAATGAATGAAAAAGGAATATCTTTATCGCGTAAAGAAGATTTTTCACAATGGTTTATTGAGGTATGCACTAAAGCAGACTTAGCTGATTACTCTCCAGTAAAAGGATGTATGATTATTAAACCAAATGGATATTCTCCCCACATCAGAAACAATGATTTGGTCGCAATATAAAAAATGGATTAAGAGTTATCGCGATCTTCCGCTTTTATATAATCAATGGGCAAATGTCGTGAGATGGGAAATGAGAACGCGTTTGTTCTTGAGAACAACAGAGTTTTTATGGCAAGAGGGTCATACGGCGCATGCAACAGATCAAGAAGCTGAACACGAAGCGATGCAAATGATTATGCTGTACAAAAATTTTTGTGAAGAAATTTTAGCTATACCAGTATTTATTGGCAGAAAAACTGAACTCGAAAAATTTTCTGGAGCAAAGCATACATATACAATAGAAGCTATCATGCAAGATGGAAAAGCATTACAGCTTGGCACATCTCATCATTTGGGACAAAATTTTTCTCGGGCGTTTGATGTCCAATTTCAAACTGATAAAGGAACGCTAGAATACGTTCATGCAACGTCGTGGGGTGTGTCAACCAGGCTCATGGGCGCGCTTATTATGACGCATTCTGATGATAAAGGCTTTGTTGTGCCACCTCGCATTGCAGAAACACAAGTAGTTATTATTCCAATTTATAAAACAGAAGAAGAGTTTTTAAAAATATCAAATCTATTAAATAATTTAATTCCCGAATGGAAAAAAACATTTTCTCTTCATTTTGATAACAGATCATTCCACACTCCAGGTTTTAAATTTGCAGAGTGGGAATTAAAAGGAATTCCATTGCGTCTTGAAATTGGACCAAGAGACCTAGAGCAAAAAACTTGTGTTATTGTTCGGCGCGATAAAAATAAAGGAGAAGAAGAGCATAAATCTGTTGTAAAGCTTGAAGATATTTTAAATATCGTTCCCAATAAGTTATCAGAAATTCAAAATAATCTTTATCATAGGGCAATACTTAGAAATTCAGAAATGACTTTTGAAATTCAGTCATTTCAAGAGTTAGAAAAAAATATTGAAGTAAAACCAGGTTTTTATTTAGCATACTTTGACGACAATCCAAAAGCAGAAGAAGAAATTAAACAAAAAATAGCTGTCACCACACGATGCATCCCTTTTGATAAAAATACAGATAATTCTGTTTTTGGAAAGTGTTTTTATACTCATAAACCAACAGCTCGAAAAGTGTGGTTTGCAAAATCTTATTAGGCTTGATGTAAGATTTTGGATTTTTCTAATATATTTAGACCCCCAATTTTAAAATTTATTACTTAATATGATATCTAAATTTTATTTTTTATTATTAAATTGTATGTTTTGTTTTGCAAAAATTTTATTGGTTATCTATTTAAAATAAAATTTTTTGTTTTTAAATTAATATTGAAAAATTAAAAAATGATATTGACAAATTTTTAAAAAAATAATATTTATAATTTTAGCTTCTATAGGAGATTATATGCGTACTTTATTTTTATAATTTTTCTTAATTACTTAACGCTCAAATAGTATTTATTTTTATAAACTTTTTTCAACAATTATTTTATCTTATAAATTTTATATTTTAAAAATATGCAAAGGAAAATAAATGCGCAAAATTACATCAGTTAATTTGTTTTTTTTATCACTTGGATCGATTATTGGATCGGGTTGGTTATATGGGGTTTATTTTACAGCAAAAACAGCGGGAAATTCAGCTGTAATTTCTTGGATTCTTGGCGGTTTCATGTTGGCAATTATTGCACTTTGTTACGCCGAAGTGTCTTTAAATAAACAATTTAATAATTTAACACAAGTTGCAAAAGGATCTTTTGGAAAAAATGGAAATATTTTAGTTAGCCTTCTTACTTGGATATGGACAACTCTAATTCCTCCTATAGAAGTGCAAGCTACAGTTCAGTATGCTTCAAATTATTTACCTTGGATAAAAGATCAAAGTTCAAAAGAATTTTCTTATTCTTATTTAGGATTCTTACTTTCATTTTTTCTTCTTTTTATAATGTTTTTGGTTAATATTTTTTCCTCTAATACAGTTGGACGTGTAAATAAAATAATTACATTTGTAAAAGTTATAATACCTGTTGCAGTTTCATGCATATTTATTTATGTTTTGTTTCAAAATCCTAGTAATGTACTTAATAATTTATCTACCGGTTTTTTTAGCGAAGGAATAGAAAATACTTTTAGCGCTATCTCAACGTGTGGTATTGCCTTTTCTTTTATAGGTTTTCAAACCGTGATTTTTTTAGCTAACGAAACAGAAAATCCGCAAAAAAGTATACCACGAGCTATATTTGGTTCCATTTTTATTGCACTAATTATTTATGTTATGGTTCAGTTGAGTTTTAATTTATCTGTTCCTAATACTTATTTAAATGATGGTTGGAGTCAATTGAGTTTTGCAGGCGATTCGGGACCAATTGCTGGTTTGTTAGGTATATTTGGTTTTGTATCTTTTAGCTATTTTTTATATATTGACGCTGTTATTTCTCCATTTGGTACAGGGCTTGGTTACAAAACAGCTGCATCTCGCGTATTGGCAGAGATTTCAGATAACAAAATATTACCTAAGTTTATATCTATAAGAAATCGATTTGGGTCACCATACCTTTCAAATTCAATAAACTTTTTTATTGGTCTATTTTTTATTTATTTCTTTCCAAGTTGGAGTTATATGATTGTTATTTTATGTGGACTTATTATCTTAACTATGTCTTATGTGCCATTATATGTAATTTATCTTAGAATTTCTAATTTTAATAATACGTCATTTAAAATGAAAAGGTATTTATTAACATCATTCTTAAGTTTCTTCTTTTGTAACTTAATGTTTGTCTGGTGCGGTTGGGAAGCAATACGTATTGTTATGATAATATTTTTTGTAATTTTATCTTTCACAATTATTAAGGATATAAAATTTAAAACTATCAAATTTAATCCTATCTATCATCTTTTTTTACCTTCTCATATTTGTTTATTAGGCTATGTGACTTATTTTAAATATATAAATAAAAATATTAGTTTTAGCCTAGAAGTTAGTAGTCTCTTTGTTTTTTCATTAGGGGCTGTCCAACATAGAATTTAGAAGAAATTAACAGAATATAAAAGAAGGTGTTCAATTATTTTCGCAAAAAATACAAAGGAACACCAGATGAGAAATA
>QOVW01000075.1 GCA_003339605.1 Spirobacillus cienkowskii
CTAGTGGTTGGAATCAATTAACACAAAAAATTGTCAAGTCAATTATGAATTCAAAACCTAAGGCAAGCTTATGTTAAAAACTTAGTGGACGGCGTATAAATTCTTTGAACTTAAGAAAAATTATTCTTGCTTTTATTCAAGATGGAAAAAAATGTCTTCCTTCATGGGATGGTAGCTTTTATAATTCTTTAACAGAGCAAAAATATATCAAAACTTTTAAATTATTAAAAGAAAACTCAATTGAATACCAAATTTCTTTAGGTGGTGCAGATGGCCATGATTTGTCGATTCAATGCGCCAATTCAGCAGAACTATTTCAGGCATATGAGAAAATTTATAATCTTTATTCTCCTTTAGGATTTGATTTTGATTTAGAAAGTCGTATTTTAAGTAAACCCAATTCAATAAATAAAATTATTCAAGCAATTAAAATTTTTCACACCAAATATCCAAATGTTTTAATAACATTAACTATTCCCACTATGCCGTATGGCATTGAAAATAGAACAAAAAAATTAATAAAGGATTTAGCAGCAAATAAAATTACATTTACTGTCAATTTATTAGCAATGAGTTACCATAAAAAATACAACCAAAACATGGCAAAATATGCTATACAAGCAGCAAATAATTTAAAATTTTTTTTAAATTCGGTATATCCTAAAAAAGATCGCAAAGAGATTTGGAAAATTATACATATAACTCCAATGATTGGAATAAATGATATTAAAAATGAAGTATTTACAATTGCAAATGTGTCAGAGCTTAAAAGTTTTGCTGATAAAGTAAATATTGGAGGTTTGCATATGTGGTCATTAGATCGTGATAAACCTTGCAATAACAAATCATCAATCCACTTTTGTTCCGGTATAAATACTCAAAAATATTTTGATTTTACAAAAACTTTTTTAAAATGAATTCTGTATTGACATTATAAAAACTAATTAATAGAATAAATTTTAAATAAACAAATATAATTGTTTATTTATTTAATTTTGCCTTTCTAAAGCTATAATAACATGAATTTTCACAATAAAACTTATCAAATAAGAATTTCTGATATTAACTATGGAAATCATTTGGGACACGACAAATTAATTTCTATTGTTCATGATGCGCGTTGTTCTTTTTTTGATAGCATTGGTACAAGTGAACTCCACATCAATGAAGATCAAATGGGCTTGGTTGTTCATGAAGTGAATTTTAAATACAAATCACAAATTCATTTCTTAGATAAAATTGAAGTTTTGTCTTATTTTACTGAAATAAGTGATTATACTGTAAAAATGAACTCTGAAATTAAAAATATTAAACAAAATAAGATGTCTGCTGTTGGGTACATCAAATTAGTTTGCTTTAATTTCAAAAATAATAAAATTTCTAAATTTCCAAAAGAATTTGTCGAAAAATTACAAGAATTTTCTCATTAAACTATGTCTAAGAATGTTGTTTAATCCATTGCAACATTTCAGACAAAGCCTGTTCTGCCGAAGATTTTTGATATGATGGACGATAATCAGCAAAAAAACCATGCTCCGCTTCAGGATAGATAATGATTTTTGATTTACTCTTTCCTTTTGCTAAGGCTTTTTCCATTTGCGCAACTTGATCCAAAGAAATATTTTTATCTTTACCAGCATACAAGCCAAGTACAGGAACTTTTAACTGCTGTGCAATATCAATTGGTGATTGAGATTTTTGTTCCGGCGGATTAACAAGGCTTCCATACCAAGCAATAGCACATTTTATTTTAGGATTATGCGCCGCATACATCCATGTCGCTTTACCACCCCAACAAAATCCAGTCACAACTAAACGAGGCATATTTGCTTTTTTTGTGGCATTTAAATATTTGACCGTTGCATCAAGGTCTGCATTCACGTCTGCAACAGTAACTTTTGAAACAACATCTGAGATTATAGTTGGAATATCCTTAATATTTGCCACCTCTCCATGTCTTGCATACAAATAAGGTGCAATAGCGTAATAGCCAAGTTTTGCAAACCGTCTACACACATCGCGAATATGCTCATGCACACCAAAAATTTCGTGGCAAATAATGAGTGGTGTTAAGTTACTTTTTTGTTTAGGCATCGCTTGATAAGCAGGTAACTCAATATTGCCAGACTTAATTTTTATTTCTGAAGCTTCTATGCCTTCTAAATCTGTCTCAATAACAGAAAATGCAACCTGCGATACAGCCAACGCAAATCCGATTGGCAGCGCTGTTTTCAGGACAAAATCCCTACGATTTACATTACGCAACTTCCCTTTGGAGTCTGTGAGCATAACAAAACCCTCAAACAAATTATTTAATTTATAAATATCAGTACTTTATATCAAAACGGGGTTAATAAGTCAATTTTCTTTTTACTAGGCTCTTTAGGTAACATAATTGTAAAAACACTACCAAATCCCACTTCACTCCGTAGGGTTATTGTTCCTCCATGAGCCTGAACAATATGTTTGACAATTGCCAAACCAAGCCCAGAACCGCCACCCAATCGATTGTGTGATTTGTCTACACGATAAAACCTTTCAAAGGCACGCAGACGAGAATGATTAGGAATCCCAATTCCTGTATCTTCTAAAAAAACGATATGATGCGTATCATTTTTGCGCACACTAATTTTCACAATACCACCAGGACGGTTGTACTTCACAGCATTGTCTACGAGGTTCACCAATACAGAATCAAATCTTTGCGCATCAACATAAATTTCTTCAATTTCAGGATCCACATCCGACTGAATCTCAACTCCAGCTTGCTTTGCTTTAGGCAAAATATTTTCGACAACTCGTCGAATTCCTTCGTGAATTTGATAAGGTTTGATCACCAATGTCAACGATCCCGACTCGAGTCCTGTCACAATCAGCATTTCATCAATTAATTTTGTGAGATTTTCTGAATTTCTTACAATCACAGTTAAAAAATTTTGTGCCATATCATTATCTTTTAATGCAGGCATGTCTTGAATAATTTCTGCATAACCACGAATTGCAGAAATTGGAGTTTTGAGCTCATGGCTGACATTTGCAAAAAACTCTCTGCGAATTTCTTCGCCTTTATGGATATCTGTGAGATCAAAAAGAAAAATCATAAATACAGGATTTTGTTGTTCCGAATGCAAAACCACAATTTTAGCTCGCACACGCCGAATTTCAGGACCATCTAAATGCAAAGATTCAATAATTTGCGGCTGAATTGCGTGATCATGAGAAACATTTTGAATCATTTTTTTTATCAATTCTGATAGTTCAACGCTCCGTAACACTTCTAAAATATCGCGATCAGCAACATCGGTGTACCAACCAAGCCATCTCCTGACTGTATTGTTAATTTTAAGCACTTTTCCTTGGTAATTAACAATAACAACACCTTCTCCTATGGCTGCAAAAATTTCATCAAGTCTTGATGTTTGTTCTCGTGCTTCAAGAATACTGCCACGCATTCTTTTGGCCATATCTTGCACAGCACGCGCAATTCTCGAAAATTCATCATGCCCAACAATAGCCACCTTATCAACGCCAACATCAAAACCACCATGACGCGTAAGTTGTAATAAAGATTGCGTTGGTTTATCAACAAGCACGTACAAAATAAAGTAACAATAAATTAAAAATATTGGTAACACAAAAAATATTGGTAAAAATTGAACAATTAACAAACAAAAAAAAGTGCCAATAATAATACCTAAAAAAATTCTTTGTTTAACTGTACTTGGATAAAAAACAGAAATTAAGGGACGTAAATTCGCTTTAACATTTGCTAAGTGAGAATTTGAGCTCACACAATTCCTTTCGCATCAGATTCAATAATTAAAGTTACAGGCCCATCATTACAAAACGAAACTTTCATATCTGCAGCAAACTGCCCGTGAAATATGGGTAAATTTGCTGCCTTTAATTTTAGTATCTGTAAAAATTTCTCATACATTGGCTCTGCAATCAATTTATTTGCGGCAAAAAGAAAATGTGGTCTATTTGATTTGCGACAGTCTGCAAACAATGTAAATTGACTAATTATATAAAACCCTCCGCAAATATCTTTGATAGAATGATTCATTTTACCTTGTGCGTCTTCAAAAACTCTTAGTAAAAGTAGTTTATCCACAAGTTTACTTAATGCTTGGTGATGATAATCTAAATATAAATTTAAATTGTTTTGTTGTTCTTCAAGCAAATCGATTTCAACTTTTTCAGCAAAACCAAAACCTAAAAAAACAACTAAACCATAATCCAGTTTTCCCTGTGAAACATCGTCAATACAGACTTCTGCATGCTTTGCACGTTGGACAACACACCGATAGCGGAGTTTTTTATACATTTTTTATTCCATGCTTAATGTTTTACGCATATTAATTGTTGCGCTTTAAAACATCTTTAATAACTAAAACCAATTTTTCTAAGTCTGATTTTTCGATGCATGTGCTTAAAAAACCAACTTCATAACCACTTGGTCCAAGGTAAATTCCTTCACAAAGTAACGCATGAAATACCTTATTAAATAAAGTCATATCTGTTCTCGATACTTCTGCAAAATTTTTAGGAAGTTTATTTGTTCCATAAAAGAAACAAAAAAACGAGGCCACCCTAAAGTAACAAATCTTTGATTGTTCCATAAACTCTGTCAGCTGTTTCTGTACTAAAAGATCGAAATACTCTCCCAACGATTCTAACTGACAAAAAGCATTTTGTTCTTCTATGGCGCATAGAGTTGTAAACCCTGCGACCATTGCAAGAGGATTACCCGATAACGTTCCAGCCTGATAGGCACTGCCTAATGGAGAAATGTGTTGCATAATTTCTTTTTTGCCACCATAGGCTGCAGCAGGAAGACCGCCTCCAATAATTTTACCAAAAGTCCATAAATCAGGTTGTATTTGAAAATACTCCGCGGCACCGCCACGACAAAGACGAAAACCTGTCATCACTTCATCAAAAATTAAAACCGTTCCATATTTTTTGGTGATATCACGCAAAAAGTGCATAAACTTTGGTTCAGGCGCAACAAGTCCCATATTTGCGGCAATGGGCTCAATAATGACAGCGGCAATATCAGAACCGTACTGATTAAAAATTTCGGAAACACTTTCTTGACTATTGTAAATAGCAGTTAAGGTGTCTTGAATCGTTCCCTCAGGCACACCCGCAGAGCTTGTATTGCCTAATGTCGCAAGTCCACTTCCTGCTTTCACTAAAAATTGATCCGCATGACCGTGATAACAGCCTTCAAATTTAACAAATTTATTTCTTTTGGTTGCAGCACGGGCTGCGCGCACTGCACTCATTGTCGCCTCTGTACCACTGCTGACAAAACGCATCATCTCTAAACCAGGAATCCATTGTTGCATTTTTTCGGCAAGCTGCACTTCGAGTTCGGATGGGGCACCAAAAGTGATGGCTTTGTCTAGCTGCTTGTGCAGTGCAGAAACAACACTTGGGTGAGAATACCCTAAAATGAGTGGCCCCCAAGAAGAACAAAAATCAACAAAAGCGTTGCCATCAACATCAAATAAGTATTTGCCATGCCCATGAGAAAACACCAATGGCTCACCACCAACAGAACGAAAAGACCGCACCGGAGAGTTTACGCCTCCAGGAAATATGTTGCGACTTCTTTCCATGACAGACAATGAATTTGAATTTTTGAGCAATTGTTCATTAAGCATAACTACTTTCCTCTAGTTTACGTTTATGATGAATAAGAGCCGCGGCAATAAAATCTTTAAATAATGGATGAGGGGCAATCGGTCTGCTTTTGAGTTCTGGATGCGCTTGGCATGCTAAAAACCACAAATGATCTTTTAATTCCATCATCTCAACCAGAGTTCCGTCTGGACTTTCTCCAGAAACTAAAAACCCAGCTTCTTCAAATCGATGTTTAAACTTTAAATTAAATTCATAACGATGACGATGTCTTTCGCTCACTGTGTCTGACTGATACGCAAAGAACGCTTTTGTATTACGGCGCACAACGCAATCGTAAGCGCCAAGTCGCATGCTACCGCCTTTGCGATCAATTCCTTGTTGGCTTTCCATCAAGTGAATCACTTTATTTTTTGCATGACTATCAAACTCTTCTGATGTTGCATCCGCAATTGCAAGTTTATTGCGCGCGAATTCAAGGCAAGCAAGCTGCATACCAAGACAAATACCAAAAAAAGGAACATCGTTTTCGCGAGCATAATGGATTGCTGCCATTTTACCTAAAATACCACGATCACCAAAACCACCAGGAACAAGAATGGCATCATACTCTTTCAAAACTTCTTTTGCATTTTGCAAAGTCAGTTGTTCAGAATCAATCCCAACAATTTTTACCTGTGACTCATTTGCAATTCCTGCGTGGGTAAGGGCTTCATAAACAGATTTATACGAATCGCGTGTGCCCATATACTTGCCCACCACAGCCACTTGAATATGATGTTTTGGCCGTTCGATGCACTCAATAATTCGATTCCATTCTGCTAAATTGGGTTGTGCCGTCCAAATTCCAAGCAATTCGACAATACGAGCATCCATGCGTTGCTCATGATAAATAATCGGCATTTTATAAATACTATCTGCATCAAGTGCCTCAAATACATTTTCTTTTGGCAAGTTGCAAAATGTAGAAATTTTTAATCTCACATCTTGTGCCATAGGCTGATCAGCTCTACAGATTAGGATATCTGGTTGAATTCCAATAGAGCGTAGTTCTTTGACCGAGTGCTGAGTGGGCTTTGTTTTGAGTTCTCCAGCTGCACGAATATACGGAACAAGAGTGACATGGATAAAAATAGAATTTTCTTTGCCAACATCGTTACGGAACTGGCGGATTGCCTCGAGAAATGGTAGGCTCTCGATATCGCCAATGGTACCACCAATTTCTACGATTGAAACATCAGCACCTTCAGACGCTGTGATGATATTTGCTTTTATTTGGTCTGTAATATGAGGAATCACTTGCACAGTTCCTCCCAAATAATCGCCACGGCGTTCTTTGCTGATGACGGTATCGTAGACTTGGCCTGAGGTAAAACTATTGCGTTTTGCTAAATTTGCTTTAGTAAATCTTTGATAATGACCCAAGTCGAGATCGGTTTCTGCACCGTCATCTGTGACAAACACTTCTCCATGTTGAAATGGAGACATTGTCCCAGGGTCAACGTTTATGTAAGGATCCATTTTTGTCATGGCTACGCGCAAACCGCGCGTCTCCAGCAATGCTCCGATACTTGCGGCAGCGAGCCCTTTTCCAATACTGGAAACGACGCCTCCTGTAACAAATATATACTTTACGGGATGTTGAGAGAACCTTTGATGGGATTTAGTATCGTATTGATGCATTGATATACTCCGTTCGACAATCTTGTTTCGACACGGGAACACAGGGTAACACTAACTTATGGTCAGGAGTCAAGAAAACAATGAAGAATCTGCGCAACCAATTTCAAATGAGTGCAGAACAGCAATCCACTGACGGTATTGTCTCTCATATGTTAATGGGTTTTGTGGAACGAAAAATTTCTCCACAAACCATTGCTGATGTTCTACGTGCACAAATTTTTGAATCCAATGTGCCTTCTTATCTTTTAAATACAGCAACCTGTAATGGCATTTTAGAAGCCGTTACGCATGCAAATTCAACCGAAGATTGCAGTGATTTGGTATTTTACCTCGCAACGCATCCCCAATTTCCGGAATTCTTATCATTTAAATCAGCGACAGGATCACTACGCGTGTTATTACGGTATGTGCAAAAAAATTTTCAACACGACTCACACAATCCTTTAAAAATTGATAAAATGATTGAAGTATTATCTGAGAAAGTTTTATCTTTTTTTCATTCTCGAAAGCCTATAGACTTAAATGACAAGGCAAGCTTAACTGCTGCAATTAAAATGACCAATCCTTTTTTATCAAAAATGATGAGAAACTCGAGTAATTTTCAGCATCTTCGTTTTATGCTTATGTCGCCAAACGACTACATTAATGATACAACAGTTGCAACAATAAGGCCAGAACCTTTAGAAATGATAAATATAATACTCAAATCTACAGATGACCATTTGCATCACAACGGCACTTTTTATTATAAAACAAATCCAACACTCATTGGCACAACTGGTCGTATTAAACATCTCAACACCGTATTAGACATTATCAAATCAAATAAGCTATCTGAATTTAAAATTGGCTTTATTATAGAATGGTTATTTGAAAAGGCTTTAGTTGAAACCATTTTACACGAAGACAACTACGACAATTATACGCGTGCTATCATAACAGCTACAGAAAATAGCACCACTCATGTACAAATAATACGAGGACTTATAAAAGCAATTCAAAAAGATTTTTCATTTATTAACTCTCATCCACTTCAAAAAATAAAAGAAAATAGTGAAAATTTATTTGAAAAAGCAACACTTTTGACTCAATGCATTTTTCCTGTGTTAGAGACATTAACAGAAAAAGACAGTCAATATGTGTCTAAATACATTGCCAATTGGGCAATAGAAATGCCAATTAATAATGAAGAAAGTCGTTTTTTTAAACGCTTTCACTGGCGATGGATTCGCTCTCTTGCATCACACATTTGGGATGCAAGCCTAAGAGAACCACCTAAATGGGTAATTGAGGGTGGTAGCAAGTATTGTGCAACCATATTTCAAATCGCACCAGCATTATGGTTACAAGAATACTCTTCCTCATTACTCGAAAAAGTGTATCGAGAAACTTTGCAAGATAATTTTGAACCCTCAACACCACACATTGATTACGTAGAATTTCTTGCTCGTTCAATGAGAAAAAAGTCACCTTTCTTTGCTAGCAGAACAGAATCATTATATGCCCTCAAACTTTTATCAAGATTAACACGCTCAGAAACACAACAGTTCACCAGTGCTGAAGCCAGATTTCAATCTTTACTTCATAATATTAATCATCAACAAGAATTATCAGGAGAGTATGCTCTTTGGAAAGAGATTTTATTAAACAGCGATTTTGAAAATAATTTAGGACTCAATTCTGTTTCACGAGCTCTCGCAGTACTTGCAAGACTTGCTAAAGAAACAGCAAAAAAGTGATCTTACCCAAATTATATTTAGTAATAAAATACAAAGCAATTATAAAAAATTGTTTTAATATGAAAAGTAGGTTAATATGTGCGGATATTCTGGAGTTATTTATACCCCAACAAGCCAATTTTTAAATCAATCTAATTTTAAAGAATATTTTTTTTCTAAAGCCGCTAGCTTAAAACATCGCGGCAGCGAACCTATGAGAAAAATGGAATTCAGCAATATTTTACTTTCTCATTTTAGGTTATCATTTCAAGACAAAGCACTAAATATTCAGCCAATGCTGAGTAAAAATAAAAAGTGGGCCATTGTTTTTAATGGTGAAATTTATAATTTTTTGAAGCTAAGACAAAAAATTTCGGTAGAGCAAGGATATAATAAATTTACTACGAAAAGCGATACAGAAACAATTCTTGAAGGATTTCTTAACTACGGACTGGACATCAAAAAATATATAGAAGGTGAATATAGTTTTACGATTTTAAATACAGATGGATCTGAAATTGTTGCTATGCGTGATCCATTTGGAGTTAAGCCTCTATTTTTAGGGTTAGAAGATGTTGATACAAAAATGTTTTCTATCGCAAAAGAATCTTATGTATTCAAAACAAAATCAATTCATTTTGCAAGTGAAATAAAAGGATTATGCACCGAAAAATCATGGGATAGAGAGGGATTTTTAAGACAGTTTGTTGGTCTTTACGAACCCATTCGCACACCTTATCGCAATATTATACAACTGCCTCCAAACTCAATTCTTTATGCTAAAAAACAGGGTGACTTTTTCGTTGTTAAATTACAACTCACCAAATCCCCCATAAGAATGACAGAATCTAGTGGAAAAGAATCCGACAACGAAAATGAATTATATGGTGAATTTACAAAAACTCTGCATAAATCTATAGAAAACAGAATGCTGTCTGATGTTGAACTTGGTGTTTATTTAAGTGGCGGTGTTGATTCTAAGGTTGTTGCATTTGAAGCCTTGCAATATTATCTAAAAAAACGTCCTAAAGAGAGATTAAAGTCTTTTACTGTCAGTTTTGCAAACGAAGAATACAACGAATCCACTGAAGCACTCTCCTTTGCAAAAAAACTCAATATTATTCCAAATATTTGGAAGATCAATGAACAAAATCTTTTCTACTCTTATAAACATGCTGTTTACTATTCTGAAAATGTGCAACCTTACACAAATGGCGCCGCAAAATGGTGGCTCAGTCGCTTTACAGCACAGCATGTTCAGGGAGTCTTAACGGGCGATGGCGCCGATGAATTGCTTTGTGGTTATCCAAGTTTTAAATATGCGAATTGGTGGAAATTTGCTCTAAGTAGTCGCCCAGAAAAAAATGTTGAAGATAAAATCAATACCTCCCCTATTGGCACAAATTGGCGAGACAATGTGTTTCAAAAAAAATTTTCAAGTCTTGAAAAAGATCCTTGGCTTGCTGGTTCGAGTGCAGAAGGAACAGGCGAAGATTTTGTTGAAAGCTTAAAAATTTGGGGCGTCGCACACCCATTATTTAATCAAATTAAAACAATTACATTTGCAATTTTAGGGCAAGAAGAAGGCGTCAAATGGCTTGCAGAACAAAAAGAATCTGTCGCGTCTTGGTTTTCGTTTGGTTATGAAAACGAACCTGATTTTTTATCCAACCCCGATCACACTTTAATTTTGTGGCAAAATTATTTTTGCAAAACTCATCTTCCTGTGCAAGTTCTTAACTGGGTGGGTGATAGAATGGAAATGGCCAATACCCTAGAAGGACGTACTCCCTTTTTATCACGAGAAATGGGTAGTTTTATCAAAAAAATAAAAGATAATATGCTAGTGAGAGGCTTTGAAGACAAATCTATTTTACGTCGCAGTTATAGTAAAAAAATAGGGCAAAATTTTACAATGACACCAAAAAAACAATTTGGATCGCCATTTTTATTTAACGATAATAATCTAAAATCTTACTATGAGCAAATTATGACAAAAGTTAACGAAACAAAACTTTTTGATAGCAAATATGTCACTCAGCTTTATGATTTTTTAAGAAATAATTTTTCAAAAAAGAAAGCAAACGCTTATACTCTAACCCATTTAAATTCAACTTTTCAAACATTAATTTGCTTTTCAATAATTGATGAAAGCATTATTAAAGGCAATGTTCCTACAAGAGATATAGAATACGAAGAAAAAGTGATCAGAAATCAAAAGGCTCTTTAAGATCTTTTTAAAGTTACTATAATTGTTGAACTAATTGAGTTAAAATCACAAGAAATTTTAGCATTATGCAAATCAAGAATTGGCTGAATTTTATCTTCAATCAACGCTTCGACAAAAAGCGAAGCACCACTTGGAATACATGTAAAGATGATATCTACAAATTCTGTGCTTTTTTCTTTTATTGCAATCATACAATTAGAACCTTTAATTTCTCTCATAGGATAAACGATTTCATAGATTAACAAAGAAAAAACACTTAACATTTGCGGAGTGCGACACAAAACCTGTACTTTTTCTGATGTTGGTAACAATAATATTTCTGTTATAGTTTTTGAAATTTTTTCTTTTGCGGCGCGAACAGACTGAGTTAAAATATCATTTATGTCTTCGTTTTTAAATGCTGCCAATTCAAATTGCTTTGTCCGTGTTTCATTAATAATAGGCACTAAAAAGTGTACATACTTTTCTCTTCCTTCGCTAAATTGTACACCACATCCCATTTGCTCGCCATCCTTCGCTTCTTTTCGAACCCAAACAACTTTTCCTTTGCCTTCTATTATTTCGGTAGCCGAAAACAACAAGCGAAAATCAACACTGTCTCCCACTGTCGGCAAGTCAGAAGTCAAAGAAGCAAAAAAACCGCCAAAACTGATATTTGTCGAAAATGTAGACACCATTCGAAGTGAGTCGCTAAACTTAATATGCAAGCGCGAAGTCAATTCGATGCGTTCATCAAGCCTTTTTGTATACCCTTCTTTTCTTGAAAATACGGCATCTTCGACAGAATGATACAGTGACTTAATTGGCACTGGTTTTGTAAACAAAGCCCACCCACCCATTGCAATCACCACTTCAGGTGTGAGTTGGCTATTTTGTTCTGCAAGAAGAATCGCAACTGGCGGGGCTTCCTTACCAGAAAATTGTTTTAACGCATCATAAAAATCAAAAAAATTCCCGTCAGATTGCAGGTGGTCAGCCACAATGACGTCGGGTTTTTCTTTTTTACAGAGAACATCAGCATCTTTTAAAGAATTTGCCTCAAAAACTTCATACCCCTGTTGCTTAAATTCAGAACAAATTGACTTTGTAAATTTATTATCTTGACTGACAGCAAGAAATTTCACTAGTATCCTCCTTTACAAAGCAAACACAAGGTTTGTTTTGTAAAAACACTACATATAACAGGAACTCTCATATGGATTTCGTCTCTTTCTTGATCGATCAAAACTCATCTCTAGGCGCATCCATGTCGTACCTTTTTAACACGTTTGTTTCTGTGTTTGTCATGGTCGATCCCCTAGCAGCAATTCCAGTGTATCTTCTTCTGACAGAACGTTTCACTCCTAGCGATATCAAAAAAACACGACGAAAAGCAATCATTGTTGCGTCTTCTATTTTATTAGTGTTTGCCGTAACAGGCATGGGTGTCTTAAATCTTTTTGGAATTTCAATATCTGCGCTACGGATTGCAGGTGGGATTTTGTTGTTAAAATTTGCTTTAGAACACATGATGGGTTCATCAGAAAAGATCAAACATGAAGAAGAAGATGAAAGCCTCCATAAAGATGACATCTCCATTGTGCCTCTTGCCATGCCCCTCCTTGCTGGACCTGGAGCAATTTCAACAATCGTTGTGCAATCCACTAAAGCAAACAATGTTCTTTATTTCTGTTTATTAATTATTGCAATTTTGCTTGTGATGTGGGTTTCTGCCTTAATTTTAAAATCAAGCCAGTATCTTTTTCGCCTTCTTGGTAAAACAGGTTTAAACCTCATGGGACGATTGGTTGGAATTCTCATTGCAGCCATTGCCATTGAATTTGTGATCACAGGCCTCAGAGACTCTTTTCCTGGGCTTTGGAAATAACACACCGTCTCTATTTTACGTCATAGGCCATCAATTGAAATATCTTTCCCTCCTTGTTGTTTTAAAAGTTTAATATTGCTAACCTAAAAGTCTCAGAAACCAATAACCCACAGCATTATGAGCTAGCCTCAAACCTGATGTTGAGTAAAAATATACTAAATATTTGAACTGTGGTTTTTATACGAGGTGATAAATGAGACGGTTTTTATCAAAATTTTTTTTAATTTCGATTGCAATTATCCTTAACTTGACTGCTCATTCCGATGACAAAAAAACAATTAAATTTGAAACTGATATTTGGTGTCCCTATACCTGCGATGAAAAAACAACCCAGCTAAAAGGTTACATTATTGATATGGCAGAAGAAATTTTTGCAAAACACAATATTAAATTTACTCATAGCCTGATTCCTTGGGCACGCGCCATAAAACGAGCAGAAAAAGGCGAAGTCGACGCAGTTGGCGCTGCATACAAAGAAGGACGAGAAGGTTACCTTGTTTTCCCCAAAGAAGAATTTGCTATGAGTATCAACAAATTCTATGTGCTAAAAGAAAATAATTGGATGTATAAAAACCCAGAATCTTTAAATAATACAATACTAGGCATTGTACTTGGTTATGTTTATGGAGGAGGTGTGGGCATTTTAAATCAAAATTCCAAAAAGATTATGCCCTCTGGAGGAGAAAATGCTTTTGAAAGAAACTTGGACAAATTAATCAGAAAAGAAATTAATGCCACAATTGAAGAAACCTATGTTGCACAATATACAATCAAACAACTAAAATTACAAGATAAAGTAAAAGAAGCAGGGAGTTTTGGAGTCAAAAAAGGTCTTTACATTGGCTTTTCTAAAGCACTACCAGATTCTGAAAGATATGCACAAATGCTGTCTGATGGAATTAAAGAACTTAAAAAAAATGGGCGGTTTGAAAAAATCTTAAAAAAATACAGTCTTAAAGTAGAAAAATAAATTTTTAACCACTAAGACTTTTCTGCCAAATATTCTCGCCGACGTGCTAATGCCACAGTGCGTGGCGCAAGATGCAATTCATCTTTGCGTTTTGCTGCCAGCTGTCCACATGCTGCACTCACATCTTGCCCACGACTATACCGAATTGGCGCAGGAATAGAACGCGCTGTCAAATACTTTTGAAATTCTTTCATTCGGATCTCATCTGTTGCAATCATATTGTTTGCTCCAGGATGCGGATTCATAGGAATAAGATTAACCTTAGCCTTTAACCCATGTAAAAATTTAACAAGCTTTTTGGCATGTAAAATAGAGTCATTGACCTGATTGATTAAAACATACTCAAACGTAATACCATGACGTGTATGAATAGGATAATTGAGTAACGTTTCTTTTAATTCTTGCAAAGAATACTTTCTGTTAACAGGCATCATTTGCGAGCGCAACGCCTCGTCTGCCGAATGCAATGAAATTGCTAACGCAACAGGAACGTCGTGGCCGAGTTTTTGAATTTCAGGAATTAATCCAGACGTCGAAACTGTGACTTTATGTTTAGAAAGCCCAAATAATTTTGGATCAAGAAAAACTTTACATGCGCTCACAACATTTTGATAATTATCTAGCGGCTCACCCATTCCCATAAAAACAATATTTGTGACTTTTCTGTTTAATATATTTTTTTCAATTAATCTTTTATTTGCAATAACAACTTGAAATAAAATTTCGCCCATTGTCAAATTACGCGTAAATCCCATTTTACCTGTTTGACAAAATGTACACGCCATCCGACAACCAACTTGACTACTCACGCATAAAGTCACTCTATTATCAGACGGCATTAATACACATTCCGCAAACAAACCATCATGCAATTTAAGCAAAATTTTTTCACTTCCATCTTGAGATGGGAGTGAAGTATCAATGCTTGGCAACTGCCAATTAAAATGTGTACTCAATAGCTCACGCAGTTTTTGCGGTAAGTTTGTAAAAGTGCTTGGCTGAAACTGATGGCGGATATACATCCAATCCATAATTTGCTTAGCGCGAAAAACAGGTTCTCCCTGAGTTTGGCACCATGCACCCCAATCCGCTTCATTCATATTTAGAGCTAACGATAAAGTCATACAAACCTAACTTAAAAAAGTACAAATATCAGAAACAAATAAATCGGGCTCTTCGATAAGAATCAAATGACCGACGTCTTGATAAACAATTAACGACGAATTTTTAATATGATCTTTTAAATAATAGGAGTTGGCTAAGGGAACAACAGCGTCAGCATCTCCTGAAATAACTAATGTTTTTGTAAAAATCTTAGATAGTAAAGACTCTCCATCAAAGTTTGAAGCTGCTTTTAATTGCATTTGTGCTGCATCTAAAACAGAGTCTCCCACTTTTTCACGATTTTTGACAAGTGTTTTGCACATCATTTCAAATAACAAAGGAGAATTCTTTAAAAAACGCTCTCCAAAATAATTTTTCATGTAATTTTTTGTTGAATCTAAAGAGACATAATAATCTTTAAATTGCATCACACTTGAATGGGATTTCCCTTGCGGCCAAACGCGACTTTGGCCGCCTGCAGTTGTACTCACTAAAATGAGTGCATCAACTTGCGGACAATGCGCTGCGAGGGTTTGCGCAATCATCCCACCCATACTAATTCCAAGTGCCGAAAATGCGTTTAACCCTAAAGAGCGGCAATAGAATGCAGCCAATGCAGCAACATCTTTTGCCATTCTAAAAACAGTCAACTCTTGCGCTTTCTCTGTAACTATCGTTTGTCCACAATAACGATTGTCTAATGCAAGAGTCGCTAAGTTAGGATTTAAGCTATGAATTTTTTTACGAAAAGCTCTAAAATCGAGATAGTTGCGTTGAAAACCGTTTATCAGAACAAGGAGCTTATTGCATTGAGCTGTTGATGGCTGAAAATCAAATGCAATACGCGCGCCTTCAAAATCAAGATACTGCACACCGGGTTCAGCTTTCAGATCTGATTGAGACACAGTCACAGAAATTGTAGAAAAATCAAACTGCTCCAAGAGAATAAACCTATATAAAGAGATTACTAATAGAGTCTGAGTTATGGATTCTACGGATAGCCTTACCAAGTAGCTCAGAAACACTCAATACTTGAATTTTAGAGCACGTTGCCGCTTCTTCCGATAATGGAATGGTATCTGTGATAAATAATTTCTCAATACAGCTATCGTTCAAACGACCGATTGCTGGCCCAGATAAAACACCGTGCGTTGCTGCAGCATAAACTTTTAAGGCCCCTCTTTCCATCAAAACCTTGGCAGCAGATGTTAATGACCCTGCGGTATCACAAATATCATCAAAAAGAATTGCCGTTTTATTTTTTACATCACCAATAAGATTCATAACTTGTGAATCTCCTGGACGATCACGGCGCTTGTCGACAATGGCTATGCCACAACCAAGAACTTTTGCAAGGGCACGAGCTCTTTCCACACCGCCTGCATCAGGCGAAACCATAATTGGATTTTCGAGATTCATTTTTGAAAAATGCTCTAAAAATACAGGCTTACTGTATAAATGATCAAGTGGAATATTGAAAAATCCTTGTATCGCTCCCGTATGCAATTCAATGGTAAGAATACGGTTTACCCCAGCACTCACCAAAATATCCGCAATCAGTTTAGCCGTAATTGGAGTCCTGGGCGCACTTTTACGCTCTTGGCGACTATACCCAAAATAAGGAATCACTGCTGTAATGCGTTGCGCACTTGCTCTCCTTAGAGCATCAATCATAATCAGCAATTCCATGATATTTTGATTTGCAGGAAAACAGGTCGGTTGAATAATAAACACATCACGCCCGCGTACGTTACTTTGAATTTCAATACGCGTTTCGCCATCAGAAAATTTTCCGATAAGAGCTGTTCCAAGTGGGACATTGAGGTATTGGCAAATTTTATTGGCTAATTCAAGATTGGCATTGCCAGAAAATACAAGAGGTTCGCTTTCCATATGATTTAACCCGCAGTTAAAAAAGTAAAAATCAAGACACTTTTTCTCTATCGGGAAAAGCTCATAAAAGCAACTCAAATCAAAAAAAGCACAGCATCACTCAAAGAAGAAGTCGCAACCACAACTCCTTCCTTGGAGTTTCAACCCATCCATAGGCAATCAGCAGATTTTAACGCTGAATTCCAAAATGAGGTTTCCTTTTTCCCCTTCCTTGGGGATCACTTCTTCATGAGCAACGATGTGCTGATTGCTTTTTCGACTGGATTACAAATTTATAAACTAGGAATCAAGAGGGAGAGGTGTCAATTATTTGATGGGAAATTTTTTTCTAAGATATTGCATATACGGCTCAATATGCAGTGAATCTCCCGTTGCCTTTTTTAACACCTCAAGGCTTGAGAACTTTTTGCCATATTGGTAAAGATTTTGTTGTAGCCAGCTTTGTACTGGTTTAAAATTGCCTTTTTTAATACCCCCCCAAATATTGGGCTCACTGCGCTCTGCAGCCGCAAAAAACTGGGCGCTCATGATATTTCCTAGGGTATAGCCCTGAAATTGGCCACCAATCAAACCATCATACCAATGAATATCCTGCATGCACCCAAGGGCGTCATCTGGGGGAACCACACCCAAATCGCGAGCATAGGCCGCGTTCCAGGCTTCTGGAAGATCTTTAATTTTTACTCGTCCCTCAAGCATATCAAGTTCTAACTCAAAACGGATCATCACATGAAGATTATAATGAAGCTCATCGGCATCTGTGCGGATAAGAGATTGTGAAACCCGATTGATTGCAACATAAAATTCATTTAACGGCACGTTTTTAAGCTGCTGCGCGAAGGTACTTTGCAGTAAAGGATAAAAATACTCCCAAAACTCATAGCTTCGTCCTACAATATTTTCCCATAAACGCGACTGGCTTTCATGGACTCCACTTGACGTTCCGCCAAATAAAGGCGAACCATCCAGTGCAATATCATTTCCCATTTCATAGAACGCATGACCCATTTCATGAATGGTACTAAATAAACTTTCAGCAAGAAATTTTTCTTGATAACGGGTTGTAATGCGCACATCGCCATGCGCAAACGAAGTCATAAATGGATGATGCGTGGTATCAAGACGTCCTCTGGTAAAATCAAAACCTATCAATTGTATCATTTTTTGACAAAATTGTTCTTGCAACGGAACCGGAAAAACTTGGCGTAAACACGAATCGTTTTGGATAGATCTCTGCGCAACATCTTTGACAAAAGGAACAAGCTCTTTTTTTAGAGCAGCAAAAACTTCTTGAATGATTTGTGCAGAAAAACCGTGATCACTCATATCAATAAGCGGATCGGCAATATGTTGATAATCAAAAAATCCTGCATATTTTCTTGATAGCTCTAAAGTTTTTTCAAGAAAAGGTTGCACAATTGAAAAGTTTTTCTCTTTTTTTGCTTCGACCCAAGCAGCAAAACTTGAGGATTGATGCGTAAGAAGTTCTTCAATAAATGAGCCTGGAACTTTTACCAAACGCAGATAACGCCATCTTACATTGCGTAAAAATGACGCTTCAAACGAAGAATAAGGAATAGATTCCTCAAATGTTTGCAACGCCTCCAGCAGCTTTCCTATTTGTGGATGGGTTAATTTTTCGTGCGCAATTTTGCCTAACGTAGCAAGTTGCCGTCCGCGCCCTAGAGCCCCTTGAGCAGGCATATACGTATGCTGATCCCAAGACAAAACAGCGGATGCCGCGTTAATATTTTCTATTTCTGTTATTAAATTATTTAATTGCGCAAATAGCTGTGCATGATTCATTATTAATACTTTGCTTTCTAAGAAATTGTAACTTTAATTTGTAATTGAGGTTCTTTAACGAGATCAATATTTAATACAGAACCATTGACCAAGCCTGTCTTTTTATTTTTTCCTTTCACAATAATTTCTTGCGCAATACGGTTTTCAACTTCTGCTTCAAGTAACCGACGCAACGGCCTTGCTCCATTTAATGGACTAAAGCCACGATCTGCTAAAAATTTACGCGCGTCCTCAGTTATTTTTAAATCCAAACCTTGTACTTTTACTTTTTGCACTAAGTGCTGCAAGTTTAGATCTAAAATTTTGCGGATGTCTTCGGGGTTTAGTTTTTCAAATACAATAATTTCATCGAGTCTATTTAAAAATTCGGGTTTGAATGTTTTTTTCAATTCACCTAGCACAAGGTCTGACACCTCGTCATGCGAGAGGTCTTTGTCCATGCCGCCAAGACCTACGGAACGTTTGTTTGAGCTAATATATTCGCTGCCAATATTGCTTGTAAAAATAATCAGGGTATTTTCAAAACTCACTTTTTGCCCTTCTGCATCAGTGAGATGGCCATCATCCAGAATTTGTAAAAACAAATTAAAGACATCAGGGTGCGCCTTTTCAACCTCATCAAACAGCAAAACACTATAAGGGTTGCGCTTGATTTTTTCTGTTAACTGGCCGCCTTCGCCATAACCAACATAACCAGGTGGCGAACCAATCAGCTTTGAAGTTTCATGGCGCTCCATAAATTCTGTCATATCAAAACGTAACAATCGCTGTTCATCATTTAAAACATACTCGGCTAATGCTTTTGCCAACTCTGTTTTGCCAACACCTGTTGGTCCTAAAAAGAAAAAACTACCAATGGGCGCTTTGCGTTCTCGAAGTCCTATTCGATTGCGGCGAAGGGCGTTTGCCACTGCCACAATAGCCAGCTTTTGTCCAATAAGGCGCTTTGCCAACTCTGCTTCAATATGTGCCAATTTTTCGAGTTCTTCGGCTTGCAGTCGTTTTACCGGAATGCCAGTAATTTTTGAAACAAGTTCTGCAATGTCTTCGGCAGTGACCACACGATCTTCTTGTTTCATTTCTGATTCCCAATGTTTTCTTCTTTCTGCAATTTTATTTTCTAAAGCCAGTAGCTCCATTTGCACGTTGGCAACCATTGCAAAATCTTGTCGATTAAAAAAATCATTGCGCTCTAAGTCTTTTTTTGCGCGCTCTTGTTCGAGTTTTTGAATTTCAGGAGGAATACTCACAACTTTAATGCGTTTTAAGGCGCCTGCTTCGTCAATGAGATCGATTGCTTTATCTGGCAAACTTCTACTAAAAATATATTTTTTACTCAGTTCAACTGCGGCATCCAAGCTTTCTGGACTATACTTAATTTGATGGTGTTTTTCGTACTTAACCGCAATTGATTTTAATATTACTTTTGCATTGGCAACCGAAGGCTCATCCACGCGAATTGGTTGAAAACGTCGCTCTAACGCACGATCACTTTCGATGTATTGCTTATATTCTTTAAAAGTTGTTGCCCCAACACATTGTAATTGTCCTGTTGCCAATGAACTTTTTAATATATTTGAGGCATCAAGCGAACCAGATGTGCGCCCTGCGCCCACAACAGTATGAATTTCATCAATAAAAAGTATAACTTGTCCTTCTAAATCAATAATTTCTTCTTTAACAGCTTTTAAGCGTTCTTCAAATTCGCCATGCATTTTACTGCCCGCAACCAGATCCGCCATTTCGAGGCTCAAAACGCGCTTGCCAACCAAATGATCCGGAACTTCAAGATCGACAATGCGTTGCGCAAGTCCTTCAATAATAACAGTTTTGCCAACCCCAGGTTCGCCAATCAAAACAGGATTATTTTTTTTGCGACGCGACAGCACTTGGATCACACGCTCAATTTCCTCTTCGCGAGCCGACACCGGATCAAGCTCACCCCGACGCGCTATTGCCGTAATATCTCGAGTAAACTGCGACAAAGCACTTTGCTTTGCCTCATCATCACGATTTGTGACCCGATGATTACCGCGTATATTTAATAATGCTTTTTTAGATTCTTCATAGTTCATGCCAGAACGGGTTAATATTTCGCGAGACCCTAGGCGAGAATCAAAAAAAGCCAGAAATAACGTTCCTGTACTAATATACGCATCTCCAAAATTTTTGCGCTCGAGATCGGCGCGCTCTAATAAAAAAGCAACTTCTGGAGATCCATACATGCCTGTTGGATCTCGTGAATGCGAATAGTTTGTATCTTGTTTTTTTTGCAATTGATTGATGCTGTCATAAATACTATTAATAATCGTGGTTTTTACAAGCACCTCATCAAGTTTGCATTCGTCAGCAATTTTTAGTGCAATAGAATCTTTTTGCTCAATGAGTGCAAACAATAAAAACTCAGGAATTAACATTTTAACTTGGGCATTCAGTGCTTCAGTAATTCCTGATTGAAATATTTCATTGACACGATGGGTAGAGTTTTTTAGAAATTGTTGAGCCATGTTGCTTAAGTCTCCATGTTAATGAACAGAGTTATAAAGTAACATTTACCAAAAATAACATTTGTCAAGACTTTGAACTTTTTCTCGCTTTACGAATTTTATTTGCTTTACGAATTTTAATGTCTTCTTTTACAGTATCAATAACAAGTAATATTGCGCCAAAGGTTACAACACTATCTGCGATATTAAAAACAGGATAATCATAATCCCATCCAAAGAGACTCCATTTAAAATGAATCCAGTCTATTACATAATGTAACATTACTCTATCTAAAAAATTACCTGCTGCGCCAGAAAAAATAAAGAGAATCGCTAAACGAGAAAGAATCTGTTTAGAAGGTGTTTTTAAAAAAAAGATGAAAATAATAATCATTGCAACGACAGTAATCACATAAAAAAGATAAGGGCGAATATTTTCAGGCAAATTTCCTAAAAATCCCCATGCAGCACCCGTATTTCGCAAATAAGTTGTTTCAAACTCAATCCAATTTGTCGAAGAGCCTATTCTAAAAATAAAATCGGAAACATAATTGTAAACTTTGATATCTACTAAAGAAAAGTGAGTTAAATAAGACTTTTCTGCCCAAAATTTTGTTAATAAATCAAGAAGTACAATACCAATAAATATAAAAAAATAACCTAAAAAAGCAAGTTTTACTTGTTTGGTATGATTAACTTTTGGAGACTCCTCCAATGAAGACTTTTGCATTTACGACCCTTTAAAAAAAAAACAAACACGCATAGAATTAAATCATATCAGCTTTTTAAGCAAGCTGAACAAAAATAGAGTACAACACATAAAATGAGTTTTTAAAAATCACTCATAATTATAAACAACATAATGATAAGTAGGTTCAATATGAAAGAAATTTTGACAACTGACGTACTCACAAAAATGCTAAAACAAAAGCAAAACCTGATTGCTGCAAACCCAAAGCTTGGCAATTTTTTTACAGACATTTATTTGCCCTTTCCTGATATACAAAGCAGTATCCCTTTTTTACCTATTCGATGTTTTCGAGATTTTAACCTCTTTCTTGATGAAAAAAACACCTCTAAAAAAACTGTATTTCTCTCAAGCGGAAGCACAAATGCCATTCAAGCGCGGCACATTTTCACAGAAGAGAGACTCGAACTGTATGCAGACAATTCTCGAATAGGATTTGAAAATTTTTTAAATCATCACAATATAAAAAAAGACACTCCAATTATCAGTTTAATTCCACCAAAAGCAGTTTGGAACAAAAGTTCTCTTGCAGCCATGATTGATATGTTACAAACTGGAGGTTTTTTAGTTGATTACTGTGATGTCGAAAACAAGCCAGATAATATTGTGCAAATGTTACTCAAACCGCAATTTCAAAAAAACGCCATTATTTTTGGCACAACCTTTCATCATCTTCTTGTTGCCGAACATACTAAAAAACAGCAAATTACAGATCTTTTTAAAGGCAAATCATTGGCTTTAATAGATACCGGAGGCACAAAAGGCCGAACACAAACTTTTACATTAGACGAAACACTGCGCACATTTCAACAAGCCTACGGCAATCCAAAAGAATTTTTATTTTTATCTGAATATGGAATGTGTGAATTGGCATCACAAGCTTGGTCAACAAAAAAAATTCATGACGGCATATTTATCTGCAATAAAACCCTCACACCTTTTGCAATCAACTTGCGCGAGCGCCGAGCTTTACGAGAAGGTGAATATGGTTTTCTGGCTTTTTTTGATTCGATTAACATGGAATCATGGCCCACAATTATAACCGAAGATATCGCATGTATTGTTAATCAAGAAGAAAGAATTTTTAATCTTAAAGGCCGTTCGCCAGATGCCACTTTGAAGGGGTGTAGTCTTAATGTAAAAGAGTCTTTTTTCTTTTTAGATATGGACAGTAACAACGAAAACAACAATAGCTCATTACCTAATTCTTCGCAAATACAAAAACAATTCTCTTCTCCGCAAGAAATTCATGATTTTATTGAAACACTCAATCCTGCAATTTGGACACCAAACTGTTGGGCTGATCTCGCAGAATCTCTGAATTCATGGAATGATATTCAAATACACAACCCAAATTTATTGAGTGATAAAAATATTCTTATTATCGCTTCTGCAAACATTCCAATTACCTGGCTTTACCCAGCCCGCATTGCGTCATTATTGGGCGCAAAAAGTATTCATATTAAACTGCCGTCATTGCGTGCCGATGACCCTGTTTCAGCTAAAATTCGGTTAAAAATTTGGGATCTTGCAGAAAAACTCAGTCCTTACTTGCTGCCAACAACGATCATTGTAGAAAAAACACGATCTCTGACTAAAGAATTTCATGAATTTGATAAAGTCATTGTATTTGGCACAGACACAACAATAGCAACGTTTCAAAAACTGGTTCAAACCTCTAATTTGCAACTTATTCCACAAGGCGATGTTAAAAACAGCTTAAAAGTGAGTTTGCAACACTCTACAGATGATGTAGCCAAACTCTGTAGCCTATGGTTTGGGAGAGGTTGCTTAACTCCAATTTGCCTTTTTATGTCGGGGCGTTCACCAAATCAAATTGTCGATGGGATCAAAGAATTTCAGCTTATTTTAGAAAAAAACTTTAGTGATAGATATCGCGATGAAAACATCAATCCTCAATTCATTCATGAAAATCAACTTTTATACACAGCGATAATTGTCAAAAATTTAGGACTCGATCCGAGCAAAACTATTTTTTCTGGAAAAACAACACATGTATTTAATTTTACAAAACTTTCTTCAGAAGAGTTATTACAAAGCCGCCTTGATTTTTCTTTTGGCGGCAGTGGATTTGTGTTTGTATTGGATGAATCAGTCAAATCGTCTCTTCCCCAATTATCAAGCGAAAAAATAATTCCCGCCTTAAATGATAAACATGGCGGAAAAACATGGGAAGAATGGTTTACAAACTAAGAAACTTTACCTGTTGCAATTTTTGCTATTGCTGCAGCCATATCTTGCAAATCAAACTCAAAATTTGCGGTTCTTGCCTCTATAGCCGCTTTAGGCATGCCATACACCACACAAGAACTTTTGCTTTCTGCAAGTACCATGCCGCCACGTAATCGCACAGTTTTGCCTCCATCAGCGCCATCCCGACCCATTCCTGTTAAAATAACAGCAAGGAGCTCTTTCCCAAGCACTTCTGCAGCAGACTGAAAAAGCACATCAGCCGATGGACGATGTAAAATGTTTTTAGGTTCTTCACTTAAGCCACAATAAAGCCGACTGCCCATCTTTTTTACAAGCAAATGAGTGTCTCCTGGAGCAAAGCAAATTTCTCCAGGA
Organism: Spirobacillus cienkowskii; assembly: GCA_003339605.1. Classification (GTDB taxonomy): domain Bacteria; phylum Bdellovibrionota_B; class Oligoflexia; order Silvanigrellales; family Silvanigrellaceae; genus Silvanigrella; species Silvanigrella cienkowskii. Next base: position 24,744 of record QOVW01000075.1, read on the forward strand.
TTAAGGGTATAATCTTCTTTTCCTACGCAGGTTTTGTGTTTGCTTTGTTGCGCTATACGCTCAGCAAGTGATGCCACAAAAGCTGCCGGCATATGTTGCACAACAATAATTGGCACAGGCATAACAGGCAACGCTTGAAAAAGCTTATGCAACGCAGCAGGCCCCCCTGTTGATACCCCAATCACAATTGCTTTTAAATTTTGATGGGGAAGCGAAGTGACTGGCACACTGGGTTTGTAGGCCGTATCGCCTTTTCTTTTGTTTGTAACATACGTATAAGCGTTAGAAATTCTTTCTTTTAGCATGTCTGGTGTAAAAGACTTCCCAATTTCTGTTTTAGGGATATAGTCAAATGCACCTTTTTCTAGCGACTGCAATGTTGCGGATGCTGCTTGATTGGTTAGTGTAGAACACATTATAATAGCCGCATCACACGCCTTTTGCATTAATGGCAAGGCTTGCAAACCACTTTTACCTGGCATTTCAATATCAAGTGTAATGACATCCGGTTTGAGTTTCGCTGCAAGGTCTAGACCTTCTTCTGCAGACTTCCCAATACCTACAACATTAAAACCAGCCGCTTTGATCATTTGTGAAAGCATGGCACATACTGTTGGAGAGTCATCGACAATTAACACATTGATAGCCATAAACGGTCTCCATTTTTTTAAGATGCCAAATCTTCATCAGAATCGCTCAATTCGCTTGTCCGATTTGATTCTTTTTTATCCATTAATTTTCGCCAAATTCGATTTACTGTGGCAAGCAACGCTTCTCCATTAAATTTTACAACATATTCATCTGCCAGCGATTTGCCTGCATCTTGGTTTGCCCGCCCAGAAAGAGACGTATGCATAATGACTGGAAGAGCATTAAATTTAGGATCTTTCTTTAATGATTGGGTAAAGGCATGACCGTCCATTCTCGGCATTTCCACATCAGAAATCACCACTTGAACCAAGTCAGTAATGTCTTTGTCTTCTTGCTTTGCTTGATCGAACAATGCATTGAGCGTAAAGAGCCCTTCTTCACAATCTGTTGCCGTAATCACTTTATAGCCATGCTGAGTTAAGAAAAGTTCGACTTGGGTTCTTGCAGTGGAACTGTCATCGACCACCAAAATTGTGCGAGAATCGTCGGTATTTCCTGGAATTTTATTGCTTTGTTTGTCGGCTGAGAATTTGTTTAGCGCATCTGTTTCACCGTTGATTTCAGCCACAATTTTTTCGAAGTCGAGAATCAGAAGCATCAAATCGCGCTCGTTATCAGGCCCTTTAACCAGTTTGTGCATTCCTGTTACACACCCTCCTTCACGTCCAATTAGACGGGTTGGTGGCAAAATTGCTTCCCAGGAAATACGGCGAATTTTCATGGCTTGATGCACAACAAAACCTGTCACAAGTCCATTAAATTCACAAATAATCACGTTGTCAGTGGGACGCAATGCGTAATTTTTATAGCCGAGATATTTTGCTAAATTGACAATTGGAATTGCCTCTTCGCGGAGCTCGAGTAAACCTTCAATACACTCGTGAGTGTTTGGCATTTTAGTAAACTTACTAATTTTATTAATTTCTCTTACCTTCGCAATATTGATCCCATAAATCCCTTCATAGGCATCTGGGTGCAACATATCAGCCCCTTCGGGATAATCTTTTAACCGAAAGTCAACAAGCTCAAACTTGTTACTCCCTATTTGGAGCATTCGTTCTTCTTTTTTGCTTTTGGCTATGTAAATTGCCATGGAACCTTCTCCTATACGGCTCTAAACATGAGCATTATGCCGCCGTCTTCTTATCATCGTCATGACATGCTGCATAATAAAGCTCTTTTGGCTCTAAAACGAGCACAACAGAACCGTTACCCATAATACAAGCACCTGTAAATATAGGAATATTAGCCAAAAAACCGCCCAATGGTTTAATCATTATTTGTTCTTGCCAATAAAGAACATCCACTAATATTCCAACCTTAAGGCCATCAATTTGAACAATAACAACAGGATTTGTTAGGCCATCATCTTTATCTTTTGAATTTGCTTGCGAGTCTGAAGTTTCTTCTTCTCCCTGATTGAGACGTTTTTTCTCTTGCTGAATAAAATTATCAAGAATAGAAGGTCTTAAATGAACAACTTCATTTAACCGCAATAATGGAATCACTTCGCCTCGCAAATTTATGCTTGGCTGGTTGTTAAGATTAACAACATCTTTTCTCTCAGCACGCACAGTTTCTGTAATGACTTCTTGCGGCAATGCATAGGTTTCGCCATCAACACCAATCAAAAGTGCTTCAATAACTGCAAGACTCAGAGGTAAAATAATTTTAAATTCAGTACCCTGGCCTGGATTTGTGTCAACAAAAATTGACCCACTTGATTTTCTAATGTTGTTACGCACAACATCCATTCCAACGCCACGCCCACTTACATCTGTAATTTCTGCGGCAGTTGAAAAACCGCTATGAAAAATAAATTCAATAATATCTTTTTTACTCAGCATATCGGCTTGTTCTTGAGTCACAATGCCAAGGGTAATTGCTTTGTTTTTAACGCGATCCAAGTCAATCCCATTGCCATCATCTCTAATTACAAGCTTAACGTTATTGCCTTCATAACCAGCTTTAAGTAACAATGTTCCGGTATCAGACTTGCCTCTTTCTTTACGAACTTCAGGATTTTCGATACCGTGATCGATCGAGTTACGAATTAAGTGCATAATTGGGTCAGAAATCGCTTCACTCACTGTTTTATCGAGCTCAGTTTCTTCGCCTTCTACCACCAAGTTTACTTTTTTATTAAGTTTCTTAGCCACATCACGCACAAGTCGTGTGTATTTGGTAAACACAGAACCCACTGGCACCATACGAGCATTCATCACACTTTCTTGCAAACGCGCAGAGAGTCTCGTGACATGTCCTGTGCCTTCTTTAAACCCTTTGGTAATTTCATTTTCTGGTAACACTTCTTCAAGTTTATTTGCCAAATGCACAAATAAGTTTTTTACTGTAATGAGTTCCCCAACTAAATTCATCAATTGATCTAGTTTTTCTTTTTTAAGGCGCACAAAATCATTGGCGTCGTTTGATCCATGTGCAGGATCTTGCTTAGCGGCGGCTGCTGGAGCAGCTCCCGGTTTTGCTGCTCCAGCAGCAGGAGTTGCTGGTTTTGCTTGCGCGGCTGCAGGTGCCGCTTGAGGGGCTGCAGGTGCCGCTTGAGGGGCTGCAGGTGCCGCTGCTTTTGTGGGTTCTTCTTTCGCTTGGGGTTTTCCACCCAAACCATCCATTTCTATTTTGACGTTACTAGAACCAATTGCAAATTCAAAAATATCCTGAACGGTTTTAAATTCTGCCATCGACACAAAATTAAATGTAAATTCAAAGTAACAACGCTCTGGTTCAATTTCTGTTAATAGTGGAATTCTAGAAGTGTTTGTAAATAAAGAAAACGTACCAGAAGAAATATCACGACAGTTCAACACCAACGTTGTAGGGTCTATTCCTGTTAAAAAGAACTGATCCGCACCAGTAATAGAAATATGAAATGGACATTCTCCTGGTTTGACATTCTCAGGGACTGGGATAGGTGCCACCTCACCGCTGGCCACTTTCTCTTGCAACTGTTCGCTCGAAATTTCTTTAAAATCGCATAATTGACGTACAATGTCACTGTTATCAAACGTTGCTAAATTTTGTTTCTTTTGTGCCCCATCCATCATTTCTTTTAGTCTATCAAAACAACGGAGTAGTGCAGAAAATACGTCTTCGGTTGGTTCAAGCTTGCCTTCGCGCATACGATCGAGAAGGTCTTCGGCATGGTGGGTTAAGTCTGCAATTTCTCGTAATCCAAAAACCCCACTCGACCCTTTTAATGTATGAACTTCACGAAAGAGATTTTTAATAATTTCAAGATCGCCAGGTGTTTTTTCTAAAACAAGAATGCAGCTATCGATATGCTCGAATACTTCTCGCATCTCTTGAAAGAATATTTCTTGCATCTGTTCTTCATTATAGGCCACAGCGTATCACCTCATCTCTTGAAATCCTTTTCGCTTACGTTGCTACACACATGCGCATTAAACTGCATGTGGGAACGTATCAGCAGGCATACCAAATACCTCAAACAACGAATCAAAGGTTGGACAACTTTTCTTAACCTTTAATTCTCCTTTTCCTTTTTGAATTGTTAATTTAAGTGAAAATATAAGTTGCAAAACAGCGGCATCAACACTTTCGACTGCTGAAAGATCTAGAAAAAAAACGCTCTCTTTTGCTGACTCACCATTATAAGCTTCTAATAATTTATTTTTTAATTCTGATACTTTATAAATAGTGAGTTTACCAGAAAGTTTAAATGTTTTATTTTCATAAATCACAATCGACATATCATCTTTGTCCTTTACTAGGGCGTTGAAGATTTTTCATTTTGTGCACTAAATTCAGAATAAATGGCACCACAATCAAGCCACAAAATATTTCTGTGTCTGTGTGGTTTGATAATACCTTTTAAAAACTTAGAACGTTCGCCTGCAACAATATCTGGCGTTTGTTGAACTGCTTCTTTTTCTACTTCAATCACTTCACTTACAGAATCAACAATAATCGCAGCCAACACATTTTTATCGTCTAACACAATAATTCGACTGCGTTCAGAAATAGGCGGATTTTCAAGTCCCATAATTTTATGAAAATTAACAACTTGCAAAATATCGCCGCGCAAATTTACCACACCTTCAACAAAATGCGGTGCTTTGGAGACACGTGTGACAAGAGGAACTTTAACAATTTCTTTTACCCGTTCTATTTCAATTACAAATTCTTCTTCATTCAGTTTAAAACCAATGAGTTTATAAGTTTCAATTTTTGGAGCAATTCTTTTGCGAATACCAGATGTGTCATGCTTTAATTTATAGAGGGCGTCGAGTTTAGCACCACCTTTTCCACCTTTTTGAGCGGCATCATTACCAGACATATTTCTAAACCCTTTCTCAATTTATCTCGCTAGCTTTTTAACGGCCCCTACCAACTGTTCAGGATTAAATGGCTTCACCAACCATCCACTCGCCCCTGCTTTTTTAGCACGCTCAACCTTGTCGCCACTGCTTTCTGTTGTCAGCATGATAATAGGGATAAATTTAAACTGTTCTATTTTTCGGATGGCTTCAATCATTGCGAGTCCGTCCATATTTGGCATGTTTACGTCTGAAATGATCATACTGATATCAGGCGTTGCTTGAAGCTTATTGATTCCATCTTGACCGTCTTCTGCCTCTACAACTTCAAAGCCTTCTTTAGACAAGGTAAAACCAACCTGCTGCCGAATGGTACGAGAGTCATCAACGATGAGTATTTTCTTGGCCATTGCCATCCTCCCTGTTGCAGACCAGTTATCGACAAGTTTTTCGACATATTTAGCAATGAGATAGAATCAATGCTGCAAAAATATGGCTTCTCGGCAATTTTTAGTGCAAGGTATCTTTTTTATGACGTTGAAGGAGTTCGCATCACTATGAGAACAGAAAAAAAAGCCCATATTTTCAGTAATGAGTTGACAAGTGAGCAACGGGCAAAACTTAAAGGACGTGCCCACCACCTCAAACCCATTGTGCAAATTGGAGGTCAAGGTTTTTCTGAAGCTGTTATTCAAGAGGTCATTTCCGCGCTTACTAAACATGAGCTGATTAAAATAAAACTTCCAGGAAATTCAGACGCCGATTCAAAACAACAAGAACAACAAGAATTAAATGATAAACTGCCAACCCATTCGCATATTGTAGGTCGAATTGGGAGAACAATTATACTTTATCTTGAAAAAGAGCCTAAAGAAGCAAAAATTATTCTAAAAAATTTATAAGGAATAAGTGCAATGACCGCAAATGCAACTTCTAAAAAAGCAGTCGATTCGAATAATGTGTCTGCACAACAGGCCACAGAGGCCGTTCGGACCTTATTGCACTACATAGGAGAAAATCCCAATCGAGAAGGACTGACTGATACCCCCGATCGATTTTGTCGTGCATTACTTGAAATGAGTAATGGTTATCAATTAACCGCAAAAAGTATATTATCGACAACATTTGACTCTGATTCTGATGAAATGGTTTTATTAAAAAACATTGAATTTACATCTCTTTGCGAGCATCATCTGTTGAGCTTTTCTGGAGTTGCACACGTTGCCTATTTGCCAAGCAATGGAAAAATTGTAGGTCTTTCTAAACTTGCTCGCGTTGTTGATCTGTATGCACACCGCTTACAAGTTCAAGAACGATTAACGCAACAGGTTGCTCAAGCTATAGAACACTATCTAAAGCCATTGGGTGTTGCCGTGGTATTTGAAGGTGTACACAGTTGCATGTGTGTCCGGGGAGTGCGCAAACAAAATTCAACGATGATTACCAGCGCCATGCTAGGACAATTTCGAGACTCGTTAGCGTCACGTAACGAGTTTATGTCTTTAATCTCTAAATAATTTTAATTTGCGCAATCACTTTTTTATAAAAATGGAGATGTAATACTGATAATTCCTGTAAATGTTTTTTGCGCGGGGCCCGACAAAATGCGTTGTTTATCAGTAGCAGAGGTAAAAGTAGTTCTAGAAACAGCAACCATACCACCAGGCATTTTAAAATAAGTTTTTTCTTTTTCTTGGGGAATTAAGTTTAAAAATTCTAATGCAACTCGGGCTGCAACAGCCCCAGAACCACAACAAGCCGTTAAACCAGCACCACGTTCATAAACAACCAAATCCCAACTTTCTTTATTTTGCTGCTGCGGAACAAGCATCCCTATATTTGCCATGGGCACAGATTCTTGTTGCGTAGAATTTCGCAACTGTGTTTGGGCAAGCTTACCAAATTCTACAAAATCTTTTTTTGAAAAATTTTGAAATGCTGAAGAAATAAATACCCAATGTGGATTTGCTAAAGAAACAAACACTGGCACATTGGTTGTTGCTGCCAATGTGCCAGTGTTTGCATCCGCTTGCAAAGGGGTTGCTTTTACATCAACAGGATTTCCCATTGCCACACTCACATCAACAAAAGAACTTTTTACTTTAAAAACACCTTGAACTAAACAAGCAAAAGGTTCTCGATCTTGCAAAATAAAGTGTTCGTCCTGCGTTAACTGACTTCTGACTTTGTTATGTTTTAAAAATTTAGGAACAAGCCGCATAATTTGTAACTGGCTTTTTCCATTCCATTTTTTTTCAAACAGCAATTTTAGCCCCAAACAACGCAACGCATTGCCGCACGTTGCCGCTAAACTGCCATCAGAATTAAAAATTAACAATTTGGTAATTTCACTGTCTGGTATTTTTTTAGAACGTGGCCGTCGTGGTTTTTTTTCAAAATCAAATAACACAACACCATCTGCACCAACACCATTACGACGATTGCACAAAACACGGGCGAGATTTTTTAAATTTTCAATATTTCTAACTGATTTTACTGAATTATAGTTGATAAATAAGAAATCGTTCCCTGCACCATGATATTTTTCAAATTCAATATGATAGACTTTACGCATTAAATTGCGCCTTATATTCAAAAAAATTAGCGTTATTCAGAAACTTCAATTGTGACATCACCCAACACCTTGCACTGACACGCCAAGCGTTCATCTTCTCGAGCTGCCATTGTTTCAAGAAAATCTTTTTCGTGGTCTTGCATTGGACTCAAATTTTCTGGATGCTCGAGAACCTTTATCATACAAGCCCCGCAAGCACCATCGCGACATCCAAACAAAATGCTAGTTTCTTCAGTTTCACAAATATCAATAATTAAAGAATCTTTTTCTACAGTTATGTTTTTTTTATCTGTTTTTACCGTAAGTACTGGCATAACAACAATTCCTTCTTTTTAAGCCCTTAATAAGCCAACAGGGACTGTCCTATCTGAGTTCCAGATTGATAGCAATATTTACTTTTAAACCAATTTTACCGATAGAGGAATGGAATATATTTCCATTTATGTGGTGAATTGCCATGACTATGAAAATACCAAAACATATTATGTCTTACCTAAAGCCCCCAGGTATACAGCATTCTCCAATGAAGCGTCTGTGTAGAGTTCTGAAAGGGCCTGGATGCTTTATTTGTGGACTATGTGGTCGCAAATACACTAATGCCGCTGATGCCTGGAAATGTCTTACAAGCAATGCGCTCGGAATCAATTCTCTGCCCGTTATTGCAACAAAAAACAATACGCAAACATTTTTATGCTTACTCTGCGGAAAAAATTATACAAATCAATCAGATACAGCACATTGTATGCTTCGTGATTTAAGAGCCTCTCGCTTTCCCCAATCACTTGGCAAGCACTTGTACTCTTTATGCTCAAAACTCGCTGAAGGGAACGAAAAAACACGACGCGATGGCATGGTAACCCGTTCTGCAGTACTGGGAAACGCTCCTCGAAATCAAAAGTTGTTTAAAGCCCCACCACCAAAAACTGTGGCAGAACCGACCCCTTCTTTGCCAGCTATCGATAACGACGAAGAAAACCACGCAGATATTGAGTCGGATATGATGATGGCACAAGAACCTTCAGTAGACTCAAATAGTAATGAATCAGAAAGTTCTTCGGGAGAACCTCCAACCGCTTCCAGCGGAGAGCCTGTCGATCACGAAGCAGATCTCAAACCCAAACCCGATGAAGACGCAAAACCTATTTTATATCGAAAGCCAGATCAAAAACCTTTTATTCGAGATAATGCTCAATATCGCTGTTCTGTTTGTAATGAAAAGTTTTTTACCAAAATGGAAGTTGAAACACACTTTGAAGAACATCCACTTATGGACACTGTGTAGTTAAACTTTTTTAAAGGCAAAAAAATGAATAAAAAAGACACTAGCAAAAACAAAAAAAAATTGCATGACATTCATGCTTCTATTCGATTTTTAGAAAATCTTTCTCAAGAAATTGAGGTTGCAGAAAAATTATCTGATATTCAAGATAAAAATATTTTACTAAAATTTAATCAGGTTATTCAAATAATAAAAAAAGAATTGTTGGGTAAGTAATTTATAAATATTAAAATATATTTATATTATTTTATAAGAAAAAATTTACTTTTAAAAAAACACTGGAGTACTATTTAATACAACAGTATCATTTTTAACACTCGCAGAATTTGGAAAGAAAAATGAGTATGTATATTTTTCCTGATCTGTGACCAATCTATCTACAATTTGTAATATTATTTTTTGTTTTAATTCATTTAAATGCATTTTTTTATTTTGCACGGAATCCAAAAAATTTTTAAATATATTAATCTCTGTAAGTCTATGTTCCAACACTTGTCTTACTAAGTCATAACCTTGCAAAGCAATAATACAGCGGTTCAAATCTTGTTCGATATATTTAAACTCTGCATTAATATCTTTTAAAGTTTCCTGCCATGTTAAATGAATATGCGTATCCATTTTTAATTTTCGTCGCATTGAAATCATTTTTTTCTCTGATAATGATGCACCATTAAAGGAGCTAAATGTTTTTAAAAGTGTGGTAAATTCTCCATATTTTAGAGTATTTCCTCCTAATTCGACTCCAACATCTTCTAAACCTTTGGCAATAGGTAAAAGTTGATCAGAAAAACTTATAAAATGCCTCATTTGATCGAATATTTCTTTAGAACCAACTCGTTCATTTTGAAATAATGCTTCAAAAGTATTGACCACTGCTTCAAAAGTTGTACTACTTAAATTAATCCCATTGACTACAGAAATCGAAATATCATGAATATGTGGTAGCATTGCCATAAGTGTTCGTGATTTGTAATCTGAAAAATGTGGCGCAATTGTTTTAACCGAAAATTCTAAATTAGAAATTCGTGTACAAATATTTTGTAACGATTCTTCAATGAGTCTTGATGTTGATTCTTGCGCTAATGAACAAATTTCTAATACCACACGGGTAAAGCACGCATAATCATACAAAAACGAACACAATTCTTCGTTTTGCAGACACCATTTGCTTGCATAATTTCTTTTGGGCATGCTTGGATCTTCAAAAAACGGGCGACACAAATGATTTAATGATCCAAAAATTTGATAGCCATCTTGTAATTTTACAAAACAGCCTTGCGCTTTGCCAAGATCTGCAAGTTTGTTTAAAGTCATTGATATTTTTTTTCTGTCATTTTTAGTATTAAATATTTCTACTTGAAAACTTTTAATCCCAATTTTTTTACCAAAACCTGGCAGTAACAACAAAATACGATAAATATGGGGTGGAATTTGAGATAATTGAAGTGGATTATTTAGCTTTAAAAAACAATCATACAGTTTTTGGAGACCAAGCCAGCTGACTGAGTACAAACCAGCAAAACTAATTTCTTTAGATTTTGAAAACGTGTCAATAACAGAGTCAAACTCTGTAGAATCTACAAGATGTCCTCTTAGGGTGCTGACACCTTTTTCAAACACCACTTCAAAGTCGTTTTCAATTTCCATGAATAAACCTCGGAAAATAAATATCCTAAGAAAATTCGGAAGAAACAAAAAAAACTTTAGTGGGCAGAGAGCATGTTTTCTGGTTTTAGCGCTTCTTCTAATTGTTCTCGGGTTAACAATTTATGTTTTAAAACAAGCTGAAACACACTTTCCCCAGATTCTAGAGCTTCTTTGGCAATCATTGTGGAATTCTCATAGCCAATGAGTGGGTTTAATGCTGTAACAAGGCCAATACTATGTTCAACGGCTCTACGACAAGCTTCGCGATTGGCTGTTATTCCTTTGATGCACAAACGAGTGAGGGTTCGCATTGCTCTATTGAGCATATTCACGCTCTGAAAAATATTAAAAACCATCACAGGTTCAAACGCATTTAACTGGAGCTGTCCGCCTTCTGAAGCCATCGTAACAGACAAATCATTGCCAATCACTTGAAATGCAACCTGGTTAACAACTTCTGGAATAACTGGATTTACTTTTCCTGGCATAATACTGGAACCGGGCTGCATTGGAGGAAGATTAATATCTCCAAAGCCGCAACGTGGACCACTTGACAACAAACGGAGATCGTTGCTTGTTTTGCTAAGTTTAACCGCTAATCGTTTTAAAATGCCTGAAAACATCACAAAAGCCCCAGTATCGGGTGTTGCTTCAATGAGGTTTGGCGACGAAACAACAGGAAGTCCTGTTATAAGCTGAATCTTTTGAATTGCAGTGCCAGCGTATTTAGGGTGCGAATTGATTCCTGTACCAATAGCAGTACCGCCAATACTCAATTCTAAAAATAGTTTCGCCCCTTCGCGCAATCTTTCAATGTCTTCGCTCAACATTACAGCAAATGCTTCAAATTCTTGCCCCAAAGTCATAGGAACAGCATCTTGCAGCTGGGTACGCCCCATTTTTATAACATCAGAAAATTCTTTGCCTTTTTCTCTAAGAGCCATGCACAATTCTTCAAGAGACTCAATTAACGCAGGCACAGATTGCAAGGCCGCCAAGCGAATTGCTGTAGGGTATGCATCATTTGTAGACTGACCAAGATTAACGTGATTATTTGGATGAATAAATTGGTATTCGCCGCGATTTTTGCCCCATAGCTCTAACGCACGGTTTGCAATCACTTCATTTGCATTCATATTGGTAGACGTTCCGGCTCCACCTTGAATCATGTCGACTAAAAATTGATCATGCCAATGCCCAGCAATGATTTCATCACAAGCCATCACAATATAATCAGCTATTTCTTTGTTTAATACGCCCAATTCACTGTTTGCCAATGCAGCCGCTTTTTTAACTTGCGCCAGTGCTCTAATAAACATTGGAAAATCACGCAAAACAACACCCGTTATTGAAAAATTTTCGAGCGCGCGCAGGGTTTGAACACCGTAATAGGCTTCATTGGGAACCTCTCTATCGCCTAGGAGATCATGCTCAAGTCTGTTTTTACCAGAGTCGTAGCCCGTATAATGCACACTTGTATATCCACCTGCTCCACGAGATAACTTACCAAAAACAAAAGAACCAATATTCATTTGAATTTTACAAGAAATTTCTTGATGCTCGCGCATAAGTTTTAAAAAATTTTGCCGAGTGAAAATTGCCATTTCAACCGATGTGAGAGCTACAGCTTTTGCTTTGTGCAGAGTACCTTCTTTAAGTAAAGAAGCTTCTCCAACAAATTGACCAGGACCATAAATTGTGGTGGGCTCTTCAAATTCAAAGGTTTCTGCAGAAACTTCAATGCGCCCTTTGAGAATTAGACGAAGCTTATCACGAACAAGTCCTGGTGAATAGAGAACATCTCCCTTAGAGTAGGTGACATTTTCTAAATAAGGAACAAGGGTCTTCATTTCATGTTCAGACAAGTTAGAAAAAACAGAGAATTGTGGAAAAGAAGCGAGATCCATGACAATAATTCCTCCAGATATGGACTTCTTTGTGTGTTACACCTAATTTACTTCGGTGACAATGAGAGTGTATTTGGAAAGCAACTGCAAACACATGGCATTAACAAAAACTTCTTACGAGGATAAACTTATTTGATTTTTAAAGAAGATAAAATATTTTATTTAAATTGGGTTTATTTAAAAAATTCAAACAAAATATTTATAATAATATTAATTTCAGCTGCTTGTCATGCAATTTGCTTTTTTCTTTTTATATACTTTTTTGGAGTCCTAAACTTAAACAATAAAAGCACGATGACATCTAAAAATAAAGACCCGGTTCACATTCAGTTGCAGCCTTCTCGCTCCCTTGCAAACTCAGGCCAACTCAACAAAAAAAGCGCCCCCAAAGACACACACATACCACAAAACCGAACAGGAGGGGTTTTAACGGACCTTAATCCCAACTCTCAAAGCAGCGTATTAATTCCAGAATCTCTTTTTTCGCCTTCCCAAAAACCAGAACGCGATCCTTTATTATTAGATCAACACCCTCAAAAAACAACAAACAAAAAAATTGTCTCTATTCCAAAATCATCACAAAAAAAAGAAGTCCATGGCATAGAAGACTTTCTCCCTTCTAGTAGTACTTCCTACATTGACAAGCTACGTAAAGAATCCTTAAAACATCCACAAATTGTAGGTGACAGTGGAGACGTTCCTATAGTCGGCGATGACCTTGCACCAAGAATGACACCAAAGATTTCTAATCGATATTCTGTAAAAGATCTGCGGCTATTTCAGTTCAGTTTAGAATTTAAGGAACGATTTAGTGAAATCTGGAATGCAAAAGAGAGATGGTTACCTCCAACTACTGTGTTAAGACCGGGAGATGTGGTGTACTATAAACTTTATATTCAAGGAGATGGAACCCTTAAAAAATTTGAAAATTTATCACACAAAAGAGCACCTCTGATAGATTTCACTCCAGTTGATAAAATGATTGAGGAAGTGATCACAAAAGTTTTTCCAATGAATGTTCCTCCGCATTTTACACATAATATGTTTACAGAGATTGTCGCCATTCAGGTAGTAGGCACAAATCGTACTATTCAGTATTCTTTTCAATAGAAAAGAAATTAGGTAATTTTGATAGAATCGACGTTCTCAAAATGATACCTTTCTTATATATCATTAATGAAACTTTGAATGTACTTTAAACTGTTCATTCTCTCCATTTCCCCCAAGGGAGGATTCATGTTCGACTGGTTTTTTAGGCTTCTTTCACACGATTTGGCTATTGATTTAGGAACTGCTAACACGTTGGTCTATGTTAAAAACAGAGGAATTGTCGCCAATGAACCTTCAGTCGTTGCCGTTCAAAGGGACTCTCGGGGATTGCGTACTGTAAAAGCTGTGGGAAGGGCTGCAAAAGAAATGCTTGGCAGAACTCCTGGTACAATTGAAGCTGTTCGTCCTATGAAAGACGGTGTGATTGCTGATTTTGAGCTTACAGAAAAAATGCTGAGTTATTTTATCGGAGTTGCACACAATCATCGTTCTTTAGTGCGACCACGCGCTGTGATTTGTATTCCATATGGCATCACAGAAGTAGAAAAACGGGCTGTACGGGAGTCTGCGGAGTCTGCAGGATGCTCTTCTGTTTACCTTATCGAAGAACCTATGGCAGCCTCTATTGGTGCCGATCTTCCTATTCATGAGGCAAGCGGCAACATGATTGTGGATATTGGTGGCGGCACAACCGAAGTTGCTGTCATTTCGCTACTTGGTATTGTGTATTCAAAAAGCGTTCGTGTAGGCGGCGATAAAATGGATGAATCCATTGTCAACTATCTCAAACGCCGCTTCAATGTACTCATCGGCGAGCGCACCGCAGAGCAAATTAAAATTGCCATTGGCTCGGCGTATCCAGAAGAAGAAATTCGCACCATGCAAGTAAAAGGGCGAGATCTTGTGGCGGGTATTCCTAAAACCATCGAAGTCACGAGCGAAGAAATTCGTGAAGCAATGCAAGAACCTGTCAATGCTATTGTCGAAGCAGTGCGTTTAGCGCTCGAAAAAACGCCACCAGAGCTGGCTGCAGATATTGTTGACAAAGGAATTGTGCTCGTAGGAGGAGGGGCATTGATTCGTAACCTCGACGTATTGTTGCGCGAAGAAACAGGCTTGCCAATTGTGGTAGCCGAAAACCCATTGACTGCTGTAGTATTAGGATCAGGCAGGGTTTTGGATAATCCCGAATTATTAAGAGAAGTGACTTTCTAACTCAAAAAACTTTATAAATGTAAAATAATTTTAAATTAAAATTGGGGTTGCCTCTTTCTAAATTCTTAATATACTAACTATAGTTTAGTGATTGGTTTATCTCTTTTTCGTTATATATCAATTATTTATCGTAAATCATAAAAAACCTATTATTTACAAAATTATAAAATTAAATATACAATTTCGTTACACACGCATTTATAAAAAAATGGATAAAAAAATGCCATCGCAAGTACAAGAAAAATATACCATTAATACGCAATACCCTTCGGAAAACTTTAATGAACGCCCGCTTGAACCAATTCAATTTTTAATTCTACACTATACCGCTGCGCCCTTACAAATTGCGCTCAATGCCCTGACCCAAAAAGGAAACGTGAGTAGCCATTATCTTGTGCCTGAACTAAAGATAAACAATAAAAGAATTGTGTATCAGCTGATTGAAGAAAACAAACGCGCTTGGCATGCTGGCGTGAGTGCATGGGATAATAAACTAAATTTAAATAACACATCAATAGGAATTGAAATTGTCAATTTGGGATTTATCTACAATAACGAAACTAAAAAAACAACCTGGTTTCCGTATTCCGAAGAACAAATAGAAACTCTGATATTATTATGCCATAATATTATTCAACGCCATAATATTCTACCGCAACATGTACTGGGGCACGCGGATGTTGCCCCAGGTCGTAAGTTTGACCCGGGTTTGCTGTTTCCTTGGCAAAAACTTGCAAAATATGGCATTGGTGCCTGGGTTGATGAAGAAGAAATAAAAGAATTATTATCCAATATCACAGAACCTAAAAATGTGGCGCAATGGCAACAAAAATTGCAAGAATATGGTTACAAAATTAAAATCACAAATAAAAAAGACGCCCAAACACTCGCTGTATTAAACGCTTTTCAAATGCACTTTAGGCCACAAGCAATAACCCAAGAAATGGATTTAGAATGCTACAAAATTTTATGTGCCTTAATTCAAAAATACAAACAAACAACCTTAATCAGTTAAAAATTAAGATGGCTCTGTCGTTAAATTTAGTGATGATTCGTTTTTATTATTTTCTAATATCACAACTTCTTT
Source organism: Spirobacillus cienkowskii (assembly GCA_003339605.1). Taxonomy (GTDB): domain Bacteria; phylum Bdellovibrionota_B; class Oligoflexia; order Silvanigrellales; family Silvanigrellaceae; genus Silvanigrella; species Silvanigrella cienkowskii. Next base: position 40,450 of record QOVW01000075.1, read on the forward strand.
TAAATGGATGTAAAGCCTGTAGTAGAAGATGAGACCGATAAAAGAAAATGAAATTATAAAAAATATTCCATCTAGAGCGTTAAAATCAGGAGGTAATGACATAAATTTTAATTCATTTATAATAGAAAATAATATCATTAAAAATAAATAAAACAAAAAAAATCTAATACCTAGTACAAAATTTAAACTCAAAAATTTTCCTAAAAAATCTTTACTCTTGTATTTTTTAAATAATTTATAACTCATCATTAATAAAAAAATTTCAAATATAAACCAACAAATTTCAATAATAGCATCTGTATAATATTTATCAACTTCATTGATAGCTATAAAAATTGAGGAAGAATACAAAATAATCATAGCAAATAAATACTTACACTTTTCTTTTTCTGTTAACTTTTGCTCAATAATACGCCGTCCACTAAGTTTGTTGGCAACATAGATAACCAAAAATAAATATTTATACGGAAATTGATGAATATTGAAAACAGGATATGCTGCAGT
>QOVW01000076.1 GCA_003339605.1 Spirobacillus cienkowskii
GTGGTTGGAATCAATTAACACAAAAAATTGTCAAGTCAATTATGAATTCAAAACCTAAGGCAAGCTTATGTTAAAAACTTAGTGGACGGCGTATTATTATCGATTTCGGCAATTATTGTGAAGGCGGAAGTAAATTTGATATCATAAATTGTTTTGTCAATTTCTTTAATAACTTCTGTACTCAATCGATATTCAGGATTAACTAAATTCGTTGCATTGATTGAGTCAAATAGGTTGTTAGCAAATTCTTTTTTTCCGCATGATATTTCAAAGTATATCAATGTAGCAGTAATTGCTAATCCAATTATAATTTTCTTTTTCATTTCATACCTCATAAAAATTAATTACTCTCAAATTCCAGTATCATTTGAGAGTAAGAGAGGGGAATTTTGCAAATTGCAACAACGATTATTTAAATCCCATAACCATATTGTACAAATTGGATCAGGCTTACAGTAGTGACCATAATCAGGTAAAAGTTGTTCTGCATGTTCAAAAATTGAAACTGAAGTACTATGCATATTATTTGAAGAATTGTGTTCTTCTTTGCTATTCGCAATTGGATTGTGTGATTCTTGTTTATTTGAATGCAGTATTTCTTTGGATTCAGAAATTGAAGAATTGTTTTTGGGAACTTGAATTTCTGTTGTTGAAGGTTTAAAAATTTGTGTTTGTTCTGTTTTTTGTGGTTTGTCAAATTCAAATGGATTGTTTGATTTAAACAAAACTTCTTCTTTCTTTTTTGGTGTTTCTAATTTTTCTTTTTTAACCTCTTTGTTGATTTCAGATGCAATGGGTTTTACTTTTTGAACTTTATCTTTTGTGATTTTATCTTTTTGAATTTTTGTAGCTGATTGCGATTTATTATTTTCTGTGTTCATCAAGTGTTTAGGAATTATCAATATTTCACCAACAAAAATTAGGTTGCCATTATGCGTTTGTTTCTTAGGATTTAATTTTAGAGCTTCGGCAAGTGCGCCAGTGTTTCCATAAATTGGTTTAATTCTATGTTTTTTAAGAATTTTAATCAGCGTATCATGCTCTTTAACCTTATATTCTATTGTTTCTGAATTGGTTTGGGCGTATAGAAATGGAACAGATGATAATAAGCAAATCGTGAAATGTATTTTTAATAATATTATGATTTTTAACGCTATTTGCATCCGCAAATTCTCCAGCACATAAGTCAATTAACTAACATTTTGTTCGGAAAAATTTTCAGCATTCTAAAAGAAATTTAATAAAATTAATAAGAAAAAAGATAAGACATTCTTAAGTTATTTAAATTTTTGAAGAAAAATTTTGATGACTCAACGAGCACGATGGAGAGTGAGCTATGAGCTTGGGAGTTCCCGAAATATCGTAATGATTTAAATCTGTTCCACATTCAGAACAGAGCCCCTTGCAATTTGGGCGGCAAAGAGGCAACTCTGGAATTGCGCAGTACAAAGTATCCAACAGCAATTCATCAAGAACTATAGAACTTCCCTGAAATGTATATGTTTCTAAATCTGATGCAGAAAACTCAAACTCTTCATCGAGATTTTGCGAATGTATGCCTAACTTATTATACTGCGTACTTTGATAAGAGTTTTTAGAAACATAAAACGCATTCATTTCGGCAGAAACCTCGTCTTCAAAATTGTGAAGAGAACGAACACATTCTAGTTTTATACAAAAGGACAAGCGTCCTTGAATACGAAATAACGCGTCTTCTCTTGTAATTGTTATGGATCCAAATATTTTGGGGTTTCCAAGAGCGTCATTTGTAATTTCATTTTCGTGAAAAAAATGCGCCATGCCATCTGTCATGAGCGATTGAAAATGTAGGTTGCTGCTGTCGTCTGGGTTGGGGAAATTGCCAAAAGTGATGTGCAGTGCTTCGCCAATTTTTGATAATGGTACTGAAATATTGCTTTTCATGAAAGTTATCCTAATTTTTTTCTTAAAGTCTAAATTGAGGCAGCAGGGTATTGCCCAATAATTCCTCTTAAAGCAGCTAACAGATCTTATTTTCTTTTCCAAGTTCTATTTGAATGACTTTTCCTTCTCAATTTTAAGCCAAAATAAAGTTCCAATTGAGAGTGCAATTTTTTTTTAAAATTAAAAGTCCATGTAAAAAATGGCTCTCAAAAATGCCAGTTTTTACTTTTGGTCATTTGTACTAAAAATTCCTGTTGTGCATACATTAAAGAGAGCGAGTTAAGACTTATCATTTTAGCATTTTTTGATAGTTTTTGCGCATTCTCTATTTAATTTAAAAAAAAAGCGGTGAAAAAGGGTTAAATTTTTTTAATTTTTTATATTAAATTAAAAAATACCAAAAATACCTATTTAACATCTTACATTTTTGGTATTTTCGATGTCAAAAATACATTTTTGGTATATTATTTAAACTAATCGAGAACGTTTTAATAGGAGTCAAAGTTTGTGATTAAATTAACAAAGATTGATGGACATGAAATTCATATTAACCATTGTAATATTCAATGGATTGAAACACTTCCTGATACAACAATTACAATCTTAAGTGGTGCTAGAATAATTGTTAAAGAGTCGTTAAATGAGGTGTTGCGGCTAATTGATGAAAGAATAAATTACGAAAATAGTTTTTGTTTAAACAATGATTTTAATATTTCTCATATTAATAGCGAAAAATTGCCTCACATGACATAATCACGAAATTTGCAAATTTAAATGGAATTATTTTTGATGCTTTCCGATACTTCATCAAAATGAGGAATGATTCGGTGCATCAAATCTTTTGTTACTTTTTACTTGGATTTATTATTAATTTATTTATCAATTTTAAGTTTCTGTATGCACAAAGTTGGCCAACTTTGTACACACAAGAAGACATTATTCCGCAAAAAAAGAGTGATCTAAAAGAAATTGAAAAAATTAAAACAAAAAATATTAGCAAAATACCAGAAAATAAAATTAGAGAAAAAATATTTAATTCTTATTATTTCATCTTAGATTTTGTAAGTAGCACCAAAGGTGAATTGCCAAAAAACTGGATAGATTCAAAAAAAGAACCAGAAAAATCTTTAATCTATGGTTTTCCTCCAGAACTTAAAAGACCTTCTGTTCCAATTTACTTTCCTGATTTTAATTTAACAAAGCTAGCGTTTTTTATATCTGATGATCCCTACATTTCTAGGCTAAATATGTGCCAAGACTTTTGGATTCAAAATAGACTTCAAAAATCATATGATTGCTTTTTCTTTTTGCAAATGGACTTAGCAAAAGACAATGTTCCAATTTCATCGTTGATTCGATTGCAAACAAATATCCTACAGGCCTTTCTTTTTTTGCACTTAGCGACAAACGATGTGAATAATTTATATATTTGGAATGCAAAATTTGTGCCGCCTTCTCCCCAAGAATTTACCGAAGGTGACCATTATGCAATGGCTAGAGTGTTGTTTTCTTATATTGCTACCAAAGTTGATGACAGTACCTATCTTCCAACTAAAAAGAATGCATCTGTTATTAATGAAATTTATGATAATATCTATGATTCACCAGTATATTTTAAGGAGACTAAAAAGATAGCTGGAAAAAAAACAAGTATAACCCACTTACAGGAACCTATCGATTCTATAAAGTGGATTCAAACAGTTATGCCATTGGTGTATTATAATTCGATGGTGATGAACCAAGGTGTGATGATTTGGGATCGAGCATTTACTTCTGCGTGGAAATTAGAAAACTACTACGCGAGGTTTGACTACCCAAAAATGCCAGAAGGCTCACCTTTGGTTGTTGAGTCGCCAAGCAAAGTGACTAGCCCAATTTTTATAGCACCAAGAAATAATACCGACATTTTAAGTTCGGCAGACTTGTTTCGTTCTCTCGCTATGCTCATTGGCAAAGATCCTGGTAAAGCATTTGAACATACATCATCGGGAATTTTCCGGAAAGCCCATCCCGAATTAACCGCGCTGCACTTTCATGTGACAGGGAATACATATTTTGATTTGGATTTGTTACGTTGGTCTCGTCGGTCGTATTCTTGGGCCGAATTGTATTCAAAGTCATTTTCTGAAAAAGTTCCGAGTAACTTAATCTATGGCGCCGAAAGTGCATTTTGGGCGGGTCAATATGAAGTTGCAAAAAATGCATATATTCAGTTTTTAACTATAGCTGGAGATAAAGTGTATTCACCTTGGGCAAATTTAAGACTTGCAGAGATTGAAGAGCTCAATGGAAATCAGACGTTTGCTAAAAATAAATATGAGCAGATTTTAAGAAATTTCGACATGCATCCTGTGGCTGATGAAGCACAGGTAAGATTATTTTGTCTTTATGAAAAAAATCTTACTAAAAATGCAAAAATGGTTGAATACAATAAAGTATTAGAAAGAATTAAAACAGCACGCGATGTCCTCAAAAAGCAGGCAAAAACATGTATGCTTAGAGCTGATTTAACAAAAATGCAAGAAGAGTCATTTAAAGATAACAAAGCTTCTGTTGAAGAAAAATCAAATAAACAAATTGAGGCAATTAATAACTTTGCGAAGGAGTTTCCAAATAATGAATTTATGGTGTTATTTACGGATAGAATAAAAGAATTGGAACTATTTAAAGCACCTCTATTTGCAGAGCACAACAAATGCATTCAACTCATCGATTTTTTTGTTAAAAATAGAGATTCGTTGAATAATTTATCTCTTAATAATCATCATTTCATTGGTGGATTGAAATGGGATAATGTTGATCGTTTAAAGGTTCTGCGGTGTGCTGCTTTTGTGGGAAATATTGATGTTTGGAAAGAAATGAGGAGTCATGAAGTCGGAAAAGATGGCGTGCCTCTGCACTCAACTTTTTATAATCTTTCTCTTAAACCGTCTGTCAGCAATGCATTAAAAGCTTATATGCAATTAAAAAATACGAGTTCATTATGGATTAATAAGGTTAAAAAAATTGAAAAATCGAGTTTTGAAGTGATTGATCGTGATGATTTTTGGGAAATGCTGACGTTAAGGGAATTACTGAAATACAATCTAACGATGTCAGAGTCTGCGCAGTCATTGATTGATAATGCAGTTGCAGTTGATATGTTTGCCAACCCTAAACTCATTTATTCTTCAGACACATTTTGTTTTTGGATGTTAAAAGCTTCACGTCAATTTAATACAGCAAACTGGGAAAGCATCGCTAAAACAAAAACTAAAAATGAATGGACACTTTTATTAACTGATGAAAAAATTCAAAAAAATCAACCATGTGAAGCTTCTTTTGCCAAAAAATTAAATACTCATGCATTAACCAATTCTTCTGTTTTTTTAGATACATACATCTTGTTGCCGTTTTTAGAAAAGGTAGGGGTTGCAGACGCTTCTGAAGATTGGCTGTGGTATGTGCAGAGAATAGAAAAAAATTTAGGATCAAATAATCCTGAAATTATTAATATTTATAAAAATTTATTGGATAAATCCAAAAGTGCTCTTGTCAAGGAAGCGTCGAGATTATGGATACAAAAAAACATTCCTTCTGAGTCTGAGAAATTATTGTGGTAGTATAATTGTTAACATAGCATTCATTGAGGTGTGCATGGGTGATTTGATTGAGTTCTTGAAGAAAAAGCAACAACGAAGCAAAAAAAAGCAAACAGCTTCATCGAAAAAGCCACCAGATGTTCAATCAATTAGGTTATGGCGTTTTTCTATGGAAATTGATGACTTAATTAAAAAAGGAGTTGTGCATGATTCTTTATCTCCAGACGAAATTGCTGCTGTGCTTTCACACAGATTAGGAACCTTGATATCTTGTTGCGATCAACCAATAGAATTAACTAGATTTTGTAATGATATTATTGAAAGATTAAATTTACCAAAACCAAAAACAGGTGAGCCTGCATGACCAATCCATTAACCTTTGAGTGGAAAAAAGACAATTATGTTGCAATTAGTGGAATAGTTGACGAAAATGCGGATTTTAGTGAATTGTATTTAAAAAAATTTGAAGTGTTATTTATTGATCTTAAAAAAATATTAAGAATGAATAGTAGCGGAGTTAGAAATTGGGTGATTGCCCTCAATAAATTAAAAGATGTAGAGCTTCATTACATCAATTGCTCCTTTCCGGTTGTTGATCAATTATCGATGGTTCCTGAGTTTTTAACAAAAAAAACCTTTGTAGAATCATTTGATGCGCGGTATGTTTGTGAAAACTGCAACACGTCATATGTTTTTACATTAATAGTCGGTTTTGATATTCAGGCTGGTTTGCCCCAATATTTAGATGGTCCAGATAAATTTTGTTCAAATTGTAAAGCCAAGCTTGAATTTGATCACAATCCTGATAGTTATTTATATTTTTTAAGTAACCTAAAAAACACAAAAAAATAACAGCATCAATTTATTATAAATTCACTAGTGTAAATTTTAACAACACGATACAACTACTATCTTGTGGTTTCATAAGTATGGAAAGGGGTATTATGAATAATTATGAAAACGAATTTAATTCTTGGTTACTAAATTTAAATCCCTTCTCTCTTACAAAAAATGATGATTTAAAAAAAATTCTTATAGAAAAAAATCAAGAAATATTTGATTTTACGATTGGAGATCCCAAAGAGCCAACCCCTGAGTTTATTCGTAAAGCATTATCGCAAAATATTGATGCAGTAAGTCAATATCCATTAAATAATGGAAGTTTAGAGTTGCGACAAACATGTTCAAATTGGGCACAGCGGCGATTATCTGTTGATTTAAATCCAAATTTACAAATTATTACTTCAAATGGAAGTAAAGAAGCAATTTTTCATATTCCCCAAATTTTATTTAACGCGGCTTCTGCTAAAAAAATTGTTGTATTTCCTGAACCTGGTTATCCAGTCTATAAAGCAGGAACAATTTTAGCAGGAGGTGTTCCCTATGCCATTCCGTTGAGTAAGAAAAAAAATTATGTATTTGATCCTCAAGATATACCAAACGAGATAGCTCCCCACATTGCTGCTGTTTGGTTATGTTACCCACACAATCCTACTGGGGCAACAATTTCATTCCAACAAATGCAAGCAATATATGAATGGGCTTTAAAATTTAATATCATTTTATTATCGGATGAATGTTATATTGATATGTTCTATCAAGGAAAAGAAAAACCACATTCATTTCTTGAAATCGCAAAAAATTTTGATTTAAAAAATTTAATTTGCTTTTTTTCATTGAGTAAAAGAAGCGGAATGACGGGGTATCGTTCTGGATTTGTAGCTGGTCAAACGGAACTCATTTCTTTATTTGCAAAATATCGTTTAAATGTTGGTTTAGGAACACCAGATTTTGTGCAAAAGGCTGCCGTTGTTGCTTGGCAAGATGATAAGCATGTGTTGGAGAGAAACTCAATATTTAAACAAAAAAGAGATATTGTTGATAAATTTTGTTTAAAAAATAAAATTAAAGTTTTACCGAGCAACGCAACTTTTTATGTGTGGGGAGAGATTCCTAAAAAATTTAATTCTGATAAAGAATTTATAGAAGAGTTGTTTATGCAAACTGGGATTCTTTTAACTGCTGGATCGAGTTTTGGAAACTCATGTTTTAAAAACTTTAGAATGGCCTTGGTTCCAACTGTCGAAAAAATTAAAGAATGTTTAGAAATTTGGCAAGAAAAAATTGATTTGGGAGAGTTTAAATTATGAGTTTAGATGTTGAATACGAGTTAAAAGAATTAGAACATAAAATAACAAGTGCATTTAACGATAATTCATTATTGCAAAATTTAAACATTCAAGATGCAATTGCAAAATGCTTACGCTTGATTGAATCTGGAAATTTAAGAGTGGCGTCACCTAAAAACTTGGGCCCTCACTGTGGTGAGGTTGAAATGGTGATGTTGCAAGATTGGGTAGTGCATAGTTGGGTTAAAAAAGCAATTCTTCTTGCAATGAAAATTCGAACATCAGAAACATTTTATTGGGATTTAAAGAGTGCAGCGTCTTTATCAAATCAAGGAAGAGTTCATGCTGGGACATTGAGTTACCACGATAAATTTGATGTCCGTCGTGATTTACCACAAAATGGTGTTCGCAATGTGTATGGTTCTATTGCGCGAGAAGGAGCCTACGTCGCCAAAAATGTAATTTTGATGCCCAGTTTTGTTAATATTGGAGCTTGGATTGGAAACGGTACCATGATTGATACATGGGCAACAGCAGGGAGCTGTGCGCAAATTGGCAAAAATGTTCATGTAGCGGGTGGTGTTGGAATTGGCGGTGTGCTTGAACCAGAAAATGCAAGACCTGTGTTAATTGGCGATAATGCTTTTTTAGGCAGTCGTGTGGTTGTTGTAGAAGGAACTGTTGTGGGAGAAGGAGCCGTACTTGGTGCCAACGTTTCGTTAACCTCTTCGACGCCAATTTATGATGTCACTCAAAAAGAAAAGGTTGAATACAGGGGAATTGTTCCGCCCCATGCCGTTGTTGTCGCTGGCACTCGTATGAAAGCATTTCCTGGTGGAGAAGTTCCGCTGCAATGTGCTTATATTATTGCATACCGTAACTCTAAAACTGATGCAAAAATAAGTTTAAATGATGTGTTACGAGAAACGGGAATTCCCATTTAAATTGATTTTTTCCATGCTAAAACTTTTTCTAGCCATCTACTTAACGTTGTAAATGCAAAGCAGATCACAAAATAGACTATTGCTAGAAAAATAAAAATTTCTGCCGCATAGTTTTGTGTTCTATTGTTAATTTGTTGCGCAACTTGCGTAATTTCAGAAACACCGACAATGTAACCAAGCGAAGTGTCTTTAATTAACGAAACAAATTGATTAACAAATGAAGGAATCATGTTGCGTAGTCCTTGTGGTAAAATAATATATTGCATGCACTGCCAATAAGTTAATCCACTTGATAATGCAGCTTCAGATTGACCTTTTGCAATGCTTGCAATTCCTGCTTTAACAATTTGGGATATATAGCAAGAAGTGAATAATGTTAAAGCACAAATAACAGTTCCATTTTCAGGAAATTTTCCGCCTGATACGACAGGTAGCAAAAAAAACATCCAAAATATTACCATAAGTAGTGGCATCGCTCGAATTACGTTTACAAATATATTAACAGGTATTCGAATATATTGATTTCTTGAAATACATAGTAATCCTAAAATTAAGCCGCCTACGATTGAAAGCAAAACAGAAATGAACGCTAAAATTAAAGTTAGTGCTAAACCGCCTAAAGGACCATCAGGGTAACGGCCAATCATAAGTTGAACAAAGTTATTTGAAATTACTGAGAGGTCTAAAAAGCCATCCATTTAATATGACCCTCTTCCAATAGGATTAAGTACCATTTTATCGTATAAAGAAACGACTACGGAAATAGTGATTGAAATACATATGTAAATTAAAGTTGCTGCAAAAAATGCTTCAAAACTTTTAAAAGTTTGGCTTTCAATTTGACGAGCTTGATAGGTTAATTCTGCAACTCCTATCACCATCGCCATTGATGAGTTTTTTGTTAAATTTAGAAACTGATTGATAAGAGGCGGAATAGTTAATCGAACTGCTTGGGGGAGTATGATGTAGTGCATTGAACGGATATAAGAAAAGCCACTACTTCGCGAAGCCTCCATTTGTTCTTTTGGAATAGATAGAATTCCAGATCGAATATCTTCAGCAATAAATGCAGATGTGTAAAATGTTAATGCGATCACTGCTGCTGCAAATTCAAAATTTAAATTATTTAACCAATCGTTGATTGCTGTAGGCAAAATTTGGTACGAACCAAAATACCAAAAAAAAAGTTGAACAATTAATGGGGTATTTCTAAAAAACTCTAGATATGCTTGGGCAAGTAATCGAATAGGAGTGAAGTTTGCCATTCGCATTATTGCTATATTTAATCCTAAAAAAAATGCAAGAATACAGGAAATAATTGAGAGTTCGATTGTTGTTACCAATCCACTAACAAGCATTTGACTGTATTTTTCATTTAAAAGGAGAGAAAAATCAAAATGATAAGAAGACATATTTTTTAAATCCTGAAAGGTATTCGTTTAATTTAAAAGTTAAACTTATTACAAGGATTTTAAGGTGTGATTTTAAAATCCTTGCTTAAAGGAACAGTAGAATTAGGTCCAAACCATTTTTTAAATATTTCTGAAACTTTTCCTTTCTTTTCCATATCTAAAAGCGTGCTGTTAACTAATTTTAAAAGCTCAGGATCTGTATTATTCACACCAATACCATAAGGTTCTTTTGATATATCGTATAATGGAATTTCAAATTCTTCTCTACGTGTTGCTTTAGATAAAATTCCCGCTAAAATTGATTCATCTGTGGTAACGGCAAAAACTTTACCTTGTTGCATTGCAAGAAAAGCTTGAGGGTAATCATCGTAAGACAAAACTTTTGCACTTGGCAAAGCTTTTGCAACGTTTAGTTCAGACGTAGAACCTTTAGTTGTTCCAATTTTTTTGTTTTCTAATTCTTTTAAGCTTTTAGCGCTTCCGCGCTTAACGATAAATTTTTGTTTTGAAATAAAATAAGGATAACTAAAGTTAATTTGTTTAGCTCTTTCAGGAGTGATTGTCATTGTACAAATTAATAAATCAACATTTTTTTCTGTTAACATAGGTATACGATTTGCAGACGTAACAGGTTTGAGTTCTAATTTAACCCCTAATTTTTCGGCTATATTTTTAGCAAAATCAATATCATAACCTTCAAGCTTTCGTGTTTTTTCATTCACATAGCCAAATGGATAGAGGGAGTCTTTAACTCCAACGACCAATGTGTTTTTCTTTTTAATATCTGCAACATCAGAATGGCTCTTAAAATGATAAAAAACGAGAGGAATACTTGTAATAATTAATGATAATAGAAAACGTCTTGGATACAATTTCTTCATTCGTTAACTCCTTCTTTGTGTAAATTTATGATTGCATTGGTGTTAATACTTGTTTTAAAAACTGTTGTGCACGTTCTGATTTTGGCCGGTTAAAAAAATCATGTGGTTTTGCAACTTCAACTATTTTGCCAAAGTCTATAAAAACAATACGGTCGGCCACTTCTTTGGCAAAACCCATTTCATGTGTGACAACCATCATCGTAATATCGCCGCGCGCAAGATCTTTCATAACTTTTAAAACTTCTCCAATCATTTCTGGATCAAGGGCAGAGGTTGGCTCGTCAAAAAGCATAATTTTGGGTTGCATCGCGAGTCCTCTTGCAATGGCAACGCGTTGTTGTTGTCCTCCAGAAAGTTGTGCAGGATATGCGTCTTTTTTACTTTCTAAACCCACTTTTGATAAAAGCTCTAAGGCTAATGATTCTGCCGCATTTTTTTTCATTTTTTTAACTTTTATTGGGGCTAAAGTAATATTATTGAGTACAGTTAAGTGCGGATAAAGGTTAAATTGTTGAAAGACAAAACCGACTTCGCTTCTGAGTTTATTAATATTGGTACTGGATTCTGAAACATCTACCCCGTCTACAATAACACTGCCTTTATTAATGGATTCTAATCGGTTTACTGTTCTGATTAAAGTTGATTTTCCAGATCCAGATGGACCGCATATGACAACCACTTCCCCTTTACTAACGGTTAAATTTACATCATCTAGTACATGATGATTTTTGTTATACCATTTATGAACGTTTTTAAATTCAATCATAGAGTTACCTTTATTCATTTTTTCTTATCGTAACATCCTAAAATATACTAAATATATAATTTGAATTTTTTTGACAATCAAAAAATCGATCAATAGTGCAATTAGTAATTTATCAAGTTTTATATTTTTATCAAGTTTTTTAGTAATGATGATCGATGATTTTTTAACTTATTTTTTTGTCATTATTCAGTTTTTAAATTTATACAATTTAAAATTTTACCTAAATTGTTAATTGCCAAAATATTAGACTTAAAATATTTTTAATTATATTTGAATATGGTATACTTTTCGTGTGATTAGAAATTCTATGCAATTAATGATTTTTTGTTTTTGCTAAATTTTAATAGAATTACAAAAATATTTAAATAGGGGATAAATTGTAATGTTAAAATTTTCGATACTCAAATATATTTTATTTATATCTTTTTTTTATGTTTGCTTTGCGAAAGCAAATACAGAAGATATTACTTTGTATGTAGAAAACTTTCCTTCTGAATCAATTAAAATAAGCAAAAATCTAGTAGGTGGAATATCTGGAGAAATTGTGACCAAAGCTTTTAGTGCTAAAAATATGACATATAAAGCATTTTGGACTCGTTGGAAAATGGCGCAAAACTATACACAAAAAAATTCGGATAAAAAATCATTTATTATGCCACTTACACGCAATCCAGAGAGAGAAAAGAGTTATAAATGGGTTGTAAGCTTATATAATATAGATACTGTTTTTTGGACTTTGAAAGGGAGTAAAAAATTAAATTCTTTAGCAGAAGCTAAAGGTAAAAAAATTGGTGTTTTGCTTGGTTCTTCTTATGAAAATAAACTTTTAAATCCAAAAAGTAACTTATTGAGAGAAGATATTATATCTGTTCCTTATGATTCTTTTAATTTAAAAAAACTACTTTCTGGTGAAATTCAAGCATTTTATGAAAGTATCATTGGTGGTAAGGCTTTAATTGAATCAGAAAAATTATATTTTTCTGATTTTGAAAACGGAAAAACTATAGATACAGAAGAAAATTATCTTGCAACTTCTCACGCTACTCCCGATGCTCTTGTGGCAAAAGTTAAAAATGCTGTCGAAGAATTTAAAAAAACTGATGATTATAAAGAAATAATAAAAAAATACACTGCTAAATAATTTTTCTTCGTTCTTAAAAAAATTATCTTTATGTCAAAAAAATGTTATAGTCACTAATTTTGTTTCATTTGTTAAAAATAAACAATGATATGATATCTATAATAATTATTTTTAAGTGGAGGTGATTTATTTACTTTCAAAAAAAAATGAATAAATTAATCATATTTTTGATTTCTATTTTTAGTGTGACTTTAGTTTATGCAGAAGAAGGCGCTGTTGATACTTATATTAGCTATGGTTATACAACAATTACGATTGAAAACAGTAAGTATAAAGGTCATACAGCGTTTTGGAAATTATTGATCCCATTTACATTAGTCCCTGATCTTTATCTGGGATTAGGGGTTAAATTTGATCATGCTGATGTAGAAACACCTTCTTTGTCTCCACAGACTCATAACAATCATTTGTATGAGTCTGTGCAAGCAGGTTTGGATTTTGCGTATAAGCTGCAAACAGAATTTGTGGATTTTTTATTAAATCCATATATTTACTATTCATTTTATGATACCTGGTTGCAAGTCACTACAACCAACACCTCTAGACAAGCTTATGAACCAATTGTCTCACATAACGTAAATTTTGGTGTCGGGTTTTCTATTCTTTATAAATATGTTCCTGAATCTGATTCTTTTATTCCTGGTAGCTGGTATTTGGGCCCTGCTTTTTACTATACATGGGCATATTTATCTCGTATGCCACAAAAAGATGATAATGGAAATTTATACCCAGCAAATGAAGGAAGTTACAGTTATTACTCAGTAAACTTTACGATTGGCACGTTTTTTTAATTGATATTGCAAATTGGTGGTGTGGATATGCTTAAAAAAAGGTTTCAATTTCTATTAATTTTCTTTTTATTTCCTTTATTTTTTAATTGTAATAAATTGAAGGATTTGACTGATCCTTATGTTCCAATCTCTTTAGATTCTTTTAAATCCTTAGATAGTTTAACAGAACAGGTAAAGGCTTTGGGTTATGTGCCAAGTTATACTTCTCAAGGTGGCGAATACGGATTAATTAGTGGAGCAGATAGGGGGATGTGTGTTGTAATGCGAAATGGAAGTATTAAATGTTGGGGAAATAATGGTTCTGGCCAACTTGGTAATGGTAATACAACGACTCCTCAGTTATTGCCTGTGCTCGCCACTGCGTTAGGTACTACCTCTATTGCTGGTGGAGTTTTTGGGGTTGCTGTGTCTTCGGGACTTAATAGTTCTTGTGCCTTTTTAAATAGTGGTTTTAATTGTTGGGGAAATAATGGCGCTGGGCAACTTGGTCTTGGTTCTACAAGTCCAGCAACGAGTACATCTCCAGTATTGGCAACTATTTTAAGTGGTAAAACAATTAAACAATTTACAGTAGGAGATACTCATGCTTGTGTTTTGTTTTCTAGTGATAGTTCAGCTTTTTGTTGGGGAAATAATAATTACGGGCAACTTGGAGATGGAACATTAGTTAATAGCTTTCCAGGTGTGAAACCAATTATTACAGAACCCATTCGTTCGATTGCTGCATCTGATTTTATGACATGTATTATTACATTTTCTAATAACGGTTACTGTTGGGGTAATGCAACAAAGAATCAAAACTTTCAATTAGGTGCCACCCCGACTTTAATTATTAGTGGTGCAGCGTATGTCTCTGGAGGAGATGCCTCGCATGTTTGTTTTATTATGCTTGATCAAACTGTGCAATGCTTAGGAAATAATGATAAGGGGCAGTTAGGTAATGGTCAAATCAATCCTGGCGATGGAACAATTACTCCTTTTCGAGTTCCAAATTTGCTTGGTGCGTCAATGATTGTCGCAGGAGAGTCTCATACATGCGCAGTAACAAAAAATAATACACTCGTGTCTTGTTGGGGAGACAACTCTGACGGGCAACTCGGAAATGGTGTTTCTGGTATAAACAAAGGTTCCACTATACCTTTAACGGTAACAGGAATACCCGAAGGCTCTAAAATTGTTGACATTGCTTCTGCTGATGTGGGGAGCTGTGTATTACTTTCAAACGATGATGTGTATTGTTGGGGCAACACGGGGAGCGCAACACTTGCTTCTACTAGTGCGCAAAAAATTTTAAATAGAGCCGATCCTTAGTTAGCTAGAAACATTGTATTTCTAGCTACCAATTACTCTGCCGCTACAGAAGCTCCAGCTCCCCGACGGGTTGCTTTGTTGGCTTGATTTGATGGGAGAAGAGCCGCTGTTGAGCCGGGGAGTGATTTTGTTTGCTCGTCAGCCACATTTTGTTCTCCACTTGATTGTGTTTTGATTAAATTGGCTTTGGCACGCACAGCTGCTTCTATTTTTGCCATGGTTTCTGGGTGTTCTCTGAGATACTCTTTTGCGTTTTCTCTTCCTTGACCTAGACGTTCACCGTTATATGTAAACCATGTGCCGCTTTTTTGAATGATTTCTGCTTCAGGCGCAGAGGCTAAATCAAGAACGTCACCTTCTTTGCTGATTCCTAGACCAAACATAATATCAAATTCAACTTCCTTAAAGGGAGCTGCCACTTTATTTTTAACCACTTTAACTTTTGTGCGGTGTCCTGTGGTATCATTGCCGCTTTTGATTGCGGCAGCTCTACGCACTTCGAGCCTTACAGAAGAATAAAATTTCAATGCTTGTCCACCGGTTGTGGTTTCTGGGTTGCCAAATACAATACCTATTTTCATGCGCACTTGGTTGATAAAAATCACACAGCAGTTTGTTTTAGAAATACTGCTTGTTAATTTACGAAGCGCTTGGCTCATGAGTCGGGCTTGGAGACCCATATGGCTATCGCCCATTTCTCCTTCAATTTCTGCGCGCGGCGTGAGAGCTGCAACGGAGTCTACAACAATGAGATCAACAGCCCCGCTGCGTACCAACATGTCTACGATTTCTAGTGCTTGTTCACCATTATCAGGCTGCGAGACAAGAAGATCAGACGTGTTGACACCAATTTTACGTGCGTAGCTGACATCCAACGCGTGTTCTGCATCAATGAACGCTGCAATGCCTCCTTTTCTTTGGCACTCAGCAATGGCGTGGAGAGTGAGGGTTGTTTTGCCACTTGATTCTGTTCCATAAATTTCAACAATACGACCTTTTGGGATACCTCCTATCCCAAGAGCAACATCAAGGCTCAGAGAACCGGTTGAAATCACCTGAACTTCTTGAGCAATTTTTGCGTCATCGGAGAGGCGCATGATTGTGCCTTTTCCAAACTGCTTTTCAACGGATTGAAACAATGTTTCTAGAGCTTTGAACTTATTTTGGTTTGTTTCATGAATAGACATGGCTTCTCCTTTTATTGCAAAGATAAGTGGCACGTGTTTAGATATAGAGAGATACTCAATAACGTGCAACCAATCATGTATGTTAGTTTTCCTTTATTGGAAGACAACCATACGTTTGTACCGTTCATCTTTTCATAGCTCTTGTTCAGTTTCAATTCAAGTCGATTGGGTGTATTTCCTAAAGTGGATATTTTAAGAGTTGAGGTTGTGTTATGGTCGTGCGTAAAAAATTTGAAAAAGTGGTTGCGGTTTTATTTGGAGGGCGTTCCAGTGAGCATGAGGTGTCATTGCGTTCAGCATTGTTTATACTAAAAAACATGCCTGAAAAATATGGTATTGTGCCTGTAGGGATTAATCGAGATGGCATTTTTTTTAGTTTGGAAGGTGTTTTTCAATCACATGATTTTGCAAATTTTTCTCTAGAAGATCTCGTCACAATCACACAAGGCAACAGCCCTTTTGCAATGCAAGGTATAAAAAACCAAAAAACAATATTATTGCCTTATGTTTTGGATAAATTGTTACATGATGCACCAAGTTGTTATTATGGTTCAACAACAGATAAAAAATCGTACCGAATTTTAAATTTTGATGTCAATTGTATTTTTCCTGTTTTACATGGACAAAATGGAGAAGATGGTAGATTTCAAGGTCTTTTAGAGCTTGCAGAAATTGCATATGTCGGATGTGACATTCGCTCGAGTGTTGTGGGTATAGATAAAGATATTCAAAAGCGCCTTGCTCGCGATGCAGGCGTTGCGGTTGCAAATTATTGTGTTGTGCATAATGAATTGTTTTTTGAAAATAAAAACCAGACACTCGAACACATTGAACAAAATATCAGTTATCCCTGCTTTATAAAGCCAAATGCATTGGGATCTGCTGTTGGTACAGGAAAAGCACAAAATCGTATACAACTTGAAAAGCTTTTGCATGAGGCTTTAATGTTTGATCAAAAAGCATTGGTAGAAGAGATCATGGTTGGCACTGAGGTTGAGTGTGCTTTTCTCGGGAGTTCTTATAAGCCTAGAATTTCTGTCGCAGGAGAGATCGCACCAAAAGATTTTTATTCTTACTCAGAGAAATACGATAGCAGCTCAGAGGCTGCGTTGTTTATTCCTGCCCGGTTGTCACCCGAAAAAATGGATGAACTGCAAGACAATGCACGAAAAATTGCCTTAGCCACAGGCATTTCTGGTTTATGTCGAATTGACTTTTGGAATTGTAAAAATACAAATAAGTTTGTGTTTAATGAAATTAATACCATGCCCGGTTTAACGTCAATTAGTATGTTTCCAAAATTATGGGAACAAGAAGGTGTTATTGGTAAAAGTTGGATAGAAGAGTTGATAGAAGCTGCATATCAGCGTAAAAAACGTTTAGATAACAGTCAATACGGGATAAAAGCGGCGACTTAAAATTTAGCGACAACAAAAGCATAAAAATGACTATTGAAATCCGAGTAAAAATCAGATAGCACAGAGCGTGTTTCCCGTCCTCTGTTTGGACTGAAATTTTAACCATTTTTATGTTAAGTTGGATTAATCATGACAATTAAAGACCTCTCCCGTGTAAGAAATATTGGTATTTCTGCCCATATCGACTCCGGAAAGACAACTCTTTCCGAACGTATTCTTTTTTATACAGGGAAAATCCATAAAATTGAAGAAGTTAAGGGAAAGTCTGGTGTTGGTGCAACAATGGACAGCATGGATCTTGAGCGTGAAAAAGGCATTACGATTCAATCAGCTGCAACATTTTGCCAATGGAAAGATAACTGGATCAACCTTATTGATACCCCAGGCCATGTGGACTTCACAGTTGAAGTGGAGCGTTCTTTACGCGTGTTAGATGGTGCAATTCTTGTTTTGTGCTCGGTTGCTGGAGTGCAGTCTCAGTCGATTACTGTTGACCGCCAAATGCGTCGTTATCGTGTACCTCGTATTGCATTTGTGAATAAAATGGATCGGGCAGGTGCAAACCCATACCGCGTATGTCAACAACTGCGTGAAAAACTTAATCATAATGCTTGGATGGCTCAAATGGCAATTGGTGCTGAAGACCGCTTCCAAGGTGTGGTTGATCTTTTAACCATGAAAGCCTTTTATTTTGATGGCTCAAATGGTGAGAATGTTCGCGAAGAAGAAATTCCAATCGATATGATTGAAGAAGCAAAAACTCGACGTAGTGACCTCATTGGTGCTCTCGCTGATTTTGATGATGCTTTGGCTGAAAAGTTTTTAAGTGATGAATACGTTACAGCTGAAGAAGCGGCTAAAGTGATGCGCAAAGCTGTTATTAGTTTGCAATTTACTCCAGTGTTTTGCGGTTCTGCGTTTAAAAATAAGGGTGTGCAGCTATTACTTGATGCCGTGCAATCTTATCTTCCCGCTCCAAATGAAGTGATGAACGAAGCCCTTGATCAATCGCAAAATGAGGCTCCTGTACAGCTTAAGTCAGATCCTGCATTACCGCTTGTTATGCTCGCGTTTAAACTCGATGAAACCCGCTACGGTCAGTTGACATTTATGCGTATTTACCAAGGAACAGTGAAAAAAGGTGACATGGTCATTAACATGTCAAGCGAAAAACGCGTTAAAGTGCCGCGCATTGTAAGACTTCATGCTGACGAAATGGAAGACATTGAAGAAGCTTCGGCTGGCGATATTGTTGCATTATTTGGCGTTGATTGTGCTTCTGGTGATACGTTCACAGATGGCAAATCTAACGTCACAATGGCTTCGATGTACGTTCCAAATGCTGTTATTTCTTTGGCAGTTGCTCCTAAAGATAAAGCTGGACAAACCAACTTTTCTAAAGCTTTAAATAAGTTTACTAAAGAAGATCCAACTTTCCGCGTTTCTCGTGATGAAGAATCTGGAGAAACAATTATTGCTGGTATGGGTGAACTGCATCTTGAAATTTATGTTGAGCGCATGAAACGCGAATTCAATTGCGAAACCATTGTTGGTAAACCTCAAGTGAACTTCCGCGAAGCATTAACCCAACGCACAGAAATCAATTACACGCATAAAAAACAATCCGGTGGTTCTGGTCAGTTTGCGCGTATTATTGGCTATATGGAACCACTTGTTGATGCAGGTGATAAGGTTTATGAGTTTCATGATGAAACCGTTGGTGGTTCAATTCCTAGACAATTTATTCCTGCTTGTGAAAAAGGTTTTGTTGAGCAAATGAAAACCGGTCTTTTGATTGGTGCGCAAGTGGTTGGTGTTAAAATTATTGTTAATGACGGTTTGCATCACCCAGTCGACTCAAACGAAATGGCTTTTAAAACATGTGCGATGACCGGTTTTCGTGAATCTTATATGAGTGCAAAACCTGTTATTCTTGAGCCAATTATGAAGGTTGGTATTGAAGGGCCAGAAGAATTTCAAGGAACAATGATGGGTCTTATCAATCAACGCCGCGGTGTGATTATGGGATCATCTGGAAATGGTGGTTATTGCCAAATTGAAGCTGAAGTGCCTTTAACAGAAATGTTTGGTTTCTCTACGGATTTGCGCTCAGGAACTCAAGGTAAAGGTGAGTTTTCGATGGAATTTGCAAAATACGCTGCAGTTCCTCGCAACGTTCAAGAAGATATGGTTGCAAAATACAAAGCAAAAAGAGCTGCTGAAAATAAATAAGTAGAGCTTTATTTGTATAAACTTTAGAAACAGCCTAAATAAAGATAATACTTTTATTTAGGCTGTTTTTTTATATATTTGGGTTTAGTTTTATATTGAAATTTTTTAATTTTATTTTCTTTTAATAGATTTTGCGATAATTCTTGAATACTATCAAATATCACTGCAACATCTTGTTTTAACAAGTTTAAAATGTTTTTGCAGTGTGTGATAGAGTGCAAGTTTTGTTGAATTTTATGATCAAAATGATGATCGGTTTTTGATTTGTCATTCATCAAAGTTTTTAATGTAACATCCTGTTTATTTATAATTTCTTTTATAGTCTGTAGTTCGGTATTATTTAAAGTATATGCTTGGTTTTGTTTGATATTGTGATGCAACTCTTGGGCAGAGCGGAGATTTTTTTGTTTTTCTCTCAGCGGTAATGCATTTTTTCTGCTCTTTAAATATGAGCTGGCTTGCTGTTTTGAGTTAGAGTCTAATAATTCTTGTTGATTATTTTGAGATTCATGTGAAGAGTAGACTTTGGTTTGAGAGAAGGTCGGTTGAGGTATCAGTTGCTGGAGTCCTATTTGAGAACGTTGATGGGAAAGAAGGTCATTGAGTCTATAGAATAGTCGATTTCTTGTCTCTATTTTTCTTCTTTCAAATGCAAAAACCCCTTTTTGAGTGAGCTGTGAAAGTCTTGAGCGGTTTACTCCTAAAATTTGTGCCGCTTCTTCTGCGCTAATTGTAAAGCTTTCGTTGGCTTCTTCGTTATTTTGGGCACTTTGTGGTGCATAATAGCCATTTATGCTTGGTAAGTGAGTGTTGGCTTCAGTGTTTTCATTCATTTTACGGCCTCAGTTTTAAATATCTAATAATAACGAATTACTAACCAGGTTAGGTGCTAAATCATGATATCATTTATAAACATACCTTGACTGAGTTAGAAATGTAACCCATTGGTTAAAATACCTCATGAATTTTCTTGTATAGCTTTAATTTTTATTGATTTTTATACTTTTTTAAAATAGTTATAATTGTTACTTAAATCAATCTAAAGAGTGGTTGTAAGAGGTATTTTTGTTTTTTCTAAAATCTATTTATAAAAATTTGATGTTTATATTTTTGTTATCAATTGCGATGCTCATTTCTAGTTGTCGTTCATCTCTGATAGTTTTAAATCCTGAATTGGTTGATAATAATATTAAAGGCAAGTTTTTTTTAAAAAAAACGTATGTTTTATATGCTTCTGATGACCCATATTGGTTTCCTTATTTTTCAATTCCTTTTACGCAGCGCATTGCTAAAGAAACAGCTATTGAAGCGCTGCATAATTTAGAGTTAAATCGTTTTTGGTTGTTTAATAGTATTGCTGATAAAGAAAAAATTCACTTAGAAGAACAATTTACAAAATATTCTGAACATTTAAAAAATTTAATAGATTATAAAGAATTTGTAAAAGCAGAAAAACTTTCTCGAGAATATATGCAAAGTGCAGCTGAATTGCTTGCTGATAATCAGATGTCAGTTGCTTTTTCTTATGGCAATCTTGCGTTTTGGGCGGCTATGGCACAAATTGGATATTCTGATTTACGGGCAAAAAATTTTGCTCTAATCTATGAAAAATATCTGACTCTTCGTATGAAAGAGCTTTTAGTTTTAGAATCTGAGGGAGAAAAAATTGATCACCTTACAGCTCTTGCGGCACCTTATTTGGTTAAACAATATCCTGTAAAAATTAAAGCGTCGAAACATTGTGTGGTTTTTGTAAACGGACAGGAAGTTAAAACAGCTGTTGTGATGCTGCCCCCAACTATGCCAAGTGTCCTTTCTGCAAATTGCACACATGGTACATTTCATCGCACTTTTTCTTCTGATAAGATCTCGTTTATTGAAGTTATACCATCTTTTCAGCTCATTTTTGAAGCAATGCCAGCTCTTTCAGCGTTACCAAGACAAAAGTTATATGATCTCAATTCGTCTTTTGTACTCTTAATTTATTGGTCTCATGCAGGAAAATATATTGATTCGACTTTTGTTGAGACAAAAAAATTTTCAATTATAAAAAAAATAAGAGTTCCTTTGCGTACAGAAGAAGATCGACAACAAACTGGAGATAGTCTGATTCGTTTTATAAATTCCATAGATATTTTTTACACCAACACCCAATCGATAGACTTGACCTCTCCTGCAAATTGACTTATCTCGTTGATTAAGAAATAGAAATCGCTGTCAAAAGGTTGTCATTCTTCAGGCACCTTTTATTTTCGTTTTTAAGAGTTTTTTTGCTTATTTTATATGCTTTTTTTAGATTATTACCTAAAAAAATTGAAGAAAATTATAGCGACAAATTTCACCGTGACGCTATTGACAGCGTCTTTTCGGATGAGCTAACACTATATATAACAAGTGTCGGCATTTTCATCCTACTCTATGTAAGGTGCCGCAATTTTTTCACTATAGAAGATTTGCGGTTGATGAATTCCTACGGCATGCTACACCATTCATTCGTACGGTGTTATGAATTGCAGCTTTTTCCAAAAATAATGAAATGGAATAACGTGTACACCATTTGGAGAAGATTTACATGGCAACATCCTCTTACAGGCCCTATCATCCTAAAGTCAATTTTTCTGATTTAAATCTATCGAATGTTAATTTTTCTGCTTCATTGCAGAATATTATACTTGATGTTCGTCCATTGATTGAGTTGGGTAGGGAGTATTCTTATGTTGCGGCAAGTGTTTTGTCTGAACAGCTGCGACTAGAAGTTTTTAGCACAATAGGCTTAAAAACTGACATTTCGAGTTTGCCAGAACAACAAAAACAATACCCAACACTTGCTGATTATGTACATTACGGAACAGAAAATGGCCAATTATCAAGACGATTGCGTGAGCTCGATTTGGTTTATTTAAATTCTTGCATTCGTCATGAGCGTAATTATTTGTTTGATTACCTAGGCGCCCATACTCTTTATGATCGTTATTTACTGCACAAAAAAGGAATGCGTTATGAAACATTTCAGCACTTTTGGATGCGTATTGCGATGGGAGTGGCGTTAGCTGAAGGCAATGCACAAAAGGCAACACAACGTGCTGCTGAATTTTATGATGTTATTTCTCAAATGTTGTATGTTCCAAGTACTCCTACATTATTTAACTCAGGAACCAATCATTCTCAAATGTCTTCTTGTTTTTTGACAACAACTCAAGATGATTTGCTTGATATCTATAGACAGTATTCTGATAACGCAATGCTTTCTAAATATGCGGGTGGACTTGGCAATGATTGGACAAATATTCGTGCAAGCGGTAGCTGGATCAAAGGAACAAATGGCCGTTCACAAGGTGTGATTCCTTTTATAAAAGTACAAGACTCTTCAACTATTGCTGTTAATCAAGGTGGCAAGCGCAAAGGCGCAGTCTGTGCGTACCTTGAAGCTTGGCATCTTGATATTGAAGACTTTCTGGAACTCAGAAAAAATACAGGCGATGAGCGCCGTCGTACACACGACATGAATACAGCAAGTTGGATACCTGATTTGTTTTTAGAGCGTGTTGAAAACAATGCCGATTGGACTCTTTTCTGTCCCTCAGAAGTGAGTAATTTGCATGATGCATATGGTATTAAATTTAAACATCTTTACGAAGAATATGAGAAAAAAGCCGCTTTAGGACACATGCAAAATTATAAAAAAGTTTCTGCAGTGCAGCTTTGGCGTAAAATTTTAACAATGATTTTTGAAACAGGCCACCCTTGGGTTACTTTTAAAGATCCCTGTAATTTACGCAGCTCGCAACGTCATGTGGGTGTTGTGCATAGCAGTAATTTATGCACAGAAATTACATTAAATACCAATTCAGAAGAAACGGCTGTTTGTAACTTAGGTTCTATCAATTTAAAAGCAGTTTTTCAGTCAGAAAATCCAGCAAAAACGCTGGCTCATGCGGTTAAAGTTGGAATGCGCATGCTTGATAATGTGATTACAGAAAACTTTTATCCAATTGCTTCTGCAGCAACAGCAAATCACCGTCATCGTCCTGTAGGTTTAGGGTTTATGGGATTTCAAAATGTATTGTATATGAAGAAAATTCCATATTCTAAACCAGAAGCTTTATGGCTCTCTGAAAAAATAGCAGAATTTATTAGTTATCATGCTGTAAAAGCTTCGGCAGAATTGGCAAAAGAACGTGGTTCTTACTCTACATTTTTAGGATCGACATGGTCAAAAGGACAAGTTCCTAAAGACACCATAACCGAATTGGGAGCTCATGTTTTATTACCAACAATCCCATCAGAGTTTATAGATTCTAAGGGTCAGTCACAATCTTGCGAAAAATTACTTGCTGCAGATGGATTCAATTTTGATCTCAATTGGGATGAGTTACGCACAATGGTTGCAAATGGAATGAGAAACAGTTTGTGTTTGGCAATTGCACCAACAGCGACAATTTCAAACATCTCAAACTGCACACAATCCATTGAACCTACGTATAAAAATCTCTATGTTAAAAGTAACATGGGCGGTGATTATACGATTATTAATGAATATTTAATTGATGATCTCAAAGCTTTAGGATTGTGGAATGCAGAACTTGCACGTGAGCTCAAACGATATGATGGTTCTTTAGAACCTCTTAATTTACCACTCGAGATCAAAGAATTATACAAAACAGCATTTGATATTGATCCAGAACAATTGATTCGTTGTGCTGCGGTTCGTCAAGTGCATATTGATCAAGCACAAAGTTTAAATCTGTATATGTCTGCTCCAAGCGGTAGAAAAATTGATGAAATGTATCGTTATGCTTGGCATTGTGGTTTGAAAACCACTTATTATTTAAGAACAATTGCAGCTACAAGTGTTGAAAAATCAAGTCTTTCTTCTAAAAAAAGAAATGTGACCTTGTCTTCAGAAATTAAAGCGTGCTCGATTGACAATCCAGAATGTGAGTCGTGTCAATAATCAGTCATGGTTTATAAATTTTTTAGGAGATAAAAATGTTGATAAATGAAGTGAGACCGCAGTTGATGCCATTTCAATATCCTTGGGCATGGGAAGAGTTTAAGAATCTTTGTAAAAATCATTGGCTACCGCAAGAAATTTCGATGTCATCAGATATTGCGCAATGGAAAAATCAGGGCTATTTAACTGATGATGAACGTCATTTAATTAAAAAGATTTTAAGTTTTTTTGCAAATACTGATGTGTTGGTTGGTGATAATATCATTATGGCTATTTATAAGCACATCACAAATCCTGAGTGCCGTCAGTATCTAACAGCTCAAGCTTTTCAAGAAAGCATTCATTCTTGGAGTTATTCTCATATTGTTGAATCGCTTTCTATGGATCAGCAAGAAGTTTTTGGAGAATTTAAAAAAGTTGGTATTATAAAAGATAAGCATGATTTTCAAGCTCAATTTTTTGAAGGAATTTTAAGTGAAAATTTTACTACCAAAATACAGCAAGGTCGCGCGCAATTTTTAAAAAATCTTTGTGCTTATTATTTAGGTATGGAGGGGATGCAATTTTATAGTGCGTTTGTTTTGTTACTTAATTTTAAACGCCGTAATCTTTTAGTTGGTACAGCCGAACAGCTTGAGTATATTGTGCGAGATGAAAGTTTGCATTGTCGTTTTGGTACAAAACTTATAAATCAATATATTGAAGAAAACCCTGACATTTGGACCGAACAGTTAAAGCACGAAGTGTCACAAAATATAGAGCATGTTGTTGAGCTTGAAGACGCTTTTGTTGCGGATGCGTTGCCACGAGATATTTTAGGACTTTCAAAGCAACAGTTTTCTAAATACATTCGCTATATCGCAGATAGACGTATTGAAAGCATTGGCTTAGATCCCATTTATGGCGAAGAAGAAACTCCATTTCCATGGATGAATGAAATTATGGATCTGCCAAAAGAGAAAAACTTTTTTGAAACCCGTGTGACGGAATATCAAACAGGTTTTGGATTAGAATGGTAATCTGTCAGTATTGATTGATCGTAAGCGTTAAAGGAGGTATTTTAAAATAAGAGAAAAAAAATAAGGATAAAAGTATGGTGACAAAAAAAAAATTTAAACTATTTGCGATGCACGCGTTGGCTTTTGTCAGTATTCTTTCGTGCACAAATGAGAAATCTGTCGATTTGATTGTTGATGTACCAGAAATGTTAAGAAAAGATCGTATTGCAAGCTTTTATGGCACCGATGCAAAAAAGCTGTGTGAGAACTATCGTAAAGTCTATGCAGGGTTTTGTGATGCAATAAGTCAGTCGTATGTAAAATGCTATGGCTTAAATGAAAACAAATACAAGTTAACCTTATGTGAATAACCTTTCCTTTATTTCCTTTCAAGGCAGGCTTCCTATTCTTTCGTTGCAATTTTACTGAGGAGATGATACGTCCAAGGTCGCATGAAAAGGAGTTTGCTTTATGAGT
This sequence comes from Spirobacillus cienkowskii, assembly GCA_003339605.1. Classification (GTDB taxonomy): domain Bacteria; phylum Bdellovibrionota_B; class Oligoflexia; order Silvanigrellales; family Silvanigrellaceae; genus Silvanigrella; species Silvanigrella cienkowskii. The sequence continues at coordinate 26,146 of QOVW01000076.1, forward strand.
AGTATGTATGATACCCGCGAATTTCGCAGGGGGCTAAAAGTTCTTATCAATAATGATCCCTGGATAATAGTTGATTTTCAACACGTTAGTCCTGGAAAAGGTGCAGCATTTACCCGCACAAAAGTAAAAAACTTAAGAACTGGTCAAGTTGTTGAGCAAAACATTAAAAGTGGCGACAAACTTGAAAAGCCTGATGTTGAAGAGAGAAATATGCAGTTTCTCTACAATGATACAGAGGGTTATCATTTCATGGATACAGCAAATTTTGAGCAAATTTCCCTTTCAAATGCAGAGGTTGCTGATACAAAAAATTATTTAATTGAAAACTCTGTTATTAAAGTTGTATTTTTTAACGGCAAACCAATTGGTGTTGAAACAGATACTTTTGTTGAACTTAAAGTTGTTGAAACAACTCTAGGAGTCAGAGGGGATACGGCAACAGGGGGCACCAAGCCTGCTAAGCTTGAAACGGGTCTTGTCGTAAATGTGCCTTTTCATATTCACGAAGGGGACATTTTAAGAATTGATACACGAGAAGGTGTCTATGTAGATAGAGTAAACCGAAAATAATTGGTTTTATTTTAAATAGCTGGGTACTTGTGATTTTCGCAGTATCCAGTTTTTTTTGGAGTAAACTTAAGTACAGTTTTCAAGCTATTGACTTTACGTAAAGAATTATGGAAATCTATATATTGTTATTGACGTTGTACTTTAAAAGTATTTTTTTAAATATATCAATAGAAACATACGACTTCTTCCGTTTTGTTTGACTCGGAAGGAATAAATTTAGAGGAACTACAAGAATGGTTGATGTGGCTAAAATAGAAAAATTAATGGCTTTAATGGCAACACATGGTTTTGATGTGATACAGGCGGAGTCCTCAGAAGAGAAAATAAATCTTGCTCGAAATGTTTCGCAAACAACAGTATTTCAACCACAAAACTCTCAAAATAATACTCCTACTCCTGAAATAAAAACAAATTCGAATGCCGCATTAGAAGTGCGACAGGAAAATCAAGTCTTAACAGCAAATCAAAATGCTTCAAATAATACTCCTCAAGGTGAAACAATCACAAGTCCATTTGTTGGGACATTTTATAGAGCACCCAGTCCAGATTCTGATCCATTTGTAGATGTTGGCGCAAAAATTAAAAAAGGACAGACACTTTGCATTGTTGAGGCAATGAAACTCTTAAACGAAATTGAGTCAGAAATTGATGGCGAAGTTGTTGCAATTCTCGCAGAAAATGGAAAACCTGTAGAATTTGGTTCTCCATTATTTATTGTGGCTCCAAGTAAATAAAAAATTAAAAATAAGCGGATATCAAATACTATGAAAAAGATTCTTATTGCGAATAGAGGTGAAATTGCTGTTAGAATCATACGAGCATGTAGAGAACTTGGCATCAAAAGTGTTGCAATATATTCTCAAGCTGATGCTCATAGTTTGCATGCAAAATTAGCAGATCAAAGCATTTGTATTGGTCCTGCAGAAAGTAAAAAAAGCTATTTAAATATTCCAGCAATTATTGCAGCTGCAGAAATAAGTGGCGCTGATGCCATTCATCCGGGGTATGGTTTTTTATCAGAAAATGCGTATTTTGCAGAGGTCTGTAAAAAGTGTAAATTTACTTTTATAGGCCCAACACCAGAGCAAATGAAGCAACTCGGAGAGAAAGTTGCCGCACGTCAAGTTGCGCGAAAGGCTGGATTGCCATTTTTACCAGGTTCAAAAACAGCGATAGAAACGATAGATGAAGCAATTGTCACAGCAAAAGAAATTGGCTTTCCTGTTATTTTGAAAGCAAGCGGCGGCGGTGGTGGACGTGGAATGAAAATTATCTACAAAGAAGCCGACTTAGAAAAAGCGTATTTGACCTGTCGAAAAGAAGCAGAAGCGGCATTTGGAAATTCAGAAGTTTATTTAGAAAAATATTTAGAAAACCCTCGTCACGTAGAAATTCAAATTGTTGCAGATAAATTTGGCAATATTGTCCATTTAGGAGAGCGTGATTGTAGTGTGCAGCGCAGACATCAAAAAGTGATAGAAGAAGCTCCTTGCAATTTATTATCTGAAAATGATCGCAATAAAATTGGTTCCTACGCCGTAGCATTAGCTCGAGAAGTGGGTTATCACGGTGCAGGTACAGTTGAGTTTTTAATGGACGATGATAGGAACGTGTATTTTATGGAAATGAATACACGAATTCAAGTTGAACATCCTGTCACAGAACAGGTTACAGGAATTGATCTGATTAAAATCCAAATTATGGTTGCAAGGGATCAAGAACTGCCTTTTACACAAAAAGACATTAAAATTAAAGGACATGCAATCGAATGTAGAATTAACGCAGAAGATCCTAAATCTTTTGCGCCATGGCCTGGGAAGATTACTGCGTATTCGAGCCCTGGCGGTTTAGGGGTTCGAGTCGATGGTTTTGTGTATCATGGATATACTGTGGTGCCCTATTATGATTCTATGCTAACTAAGTTGATTGTGACCGCAGACAATAGAGAACTTGCTATCAAAAAAATGGAGTGCGCATTGCAAGAATTTATAGTTGATGGAATACGCACAAACATTCCGTTTCATTTAGAAGTCTTGAAGCATCCTGAATTTGTTCAAGGTAAGCATTCAACTCGATTTTTAGAACGCGCTGGCTTTATAAAATAAAGATAACAAAATGAGAAGGAGCTAAAATGCCGAACCACGATGATTTGTCCTCAATATTGGAAGCCTCTACCCAAAAAAAACTTTTTGATCAACGAATTATTGTCCTTTCTGAGGCAATTCACGCGGCATCTGCTAAAAAAGTGATTGAACGTCTTTTAGCGTTAGAAGCGGCAGATCCTACAAAAGAGATTTGGTTGTTTTTAAACAGTCCAGGCGGAGAGGTCAATTCAGGATTTGGAATCTATGACACCATTCGTTTTATTAGACCGGATGTAAAAATAGTTGTAACTGGACTCGCAGCGAGTGCTGCAACGGTTATTTTACTTGCTGCTGATGCACAATATCGTTTCTCGATGCCAAACTCAAGACTGCTGATTCACCAACCATTAATTGGTGGAAATATTCAAGGCCAAGCATCAGACATTGAAATTCATGCAAAAGAAATTTTAAAAACCAGAGAAAAAATTGCAGAACTTTACACTAAAGAAACCAAACAACCAATTGAACGTGTGCGAAGAGATATCGAACGAGATTATTGGATGACAGCGCAAGAAGCACTCGAATATGGACTTTTATCCAGAATAATTACTTCTTGGAATGAAGTTCGTTAGTTTATCAACTCTAGCAATATTAGTTCTTATTAGGTGATAATGTCAAAAAAATTTTTTCCTGCAAAGTTTTTATTTTTTTTATGTATTTTCCTTTTTTATACCAGTCAAGCTTTTTCATATGGATCGTATTTATTTTGTATTAACAAAAACGTTAATAAAAGATATCTGACGATAGAAGGAATTGGTTGGAATTGGGCAAAAGGTGAAGACAAAACAAATATTTTAGAAGAGTATAAAAATTTTATCACAGTTTACGACAACAACGGAATATGGATAAGTGGCTTTGCTGTTTTACCATCGTATTCTAATGGATATACTCTATCATTAAACGATACTTTTCAAAGTAAAAAAGAAGCAAAAAAATTTTGCATTACATTAATTAAAAAATGCCAACAAGATTTTGGAACAGAGTTTTCATTGTTAGGAGTTTCTTCGTGGGATATTCCTAACTGGAACTGGGGATCAATTGCTATTAAATATGGGCTATTAGGGTGGGGTGTTTGTGATAATTGGAAAAGATTACAAGACTTTTATCTTTAATTTAAATTAACATAGTTTAGAGCAATAAGCAGCTATTTTTTTTGCAACTATTTCAGCTTGCTCTAAGCAATCTGCAACCGCCGCTGTTTTTAAGTAGTTGCCTGTAAAAAATAATCCAGGAACCAAAGCTTCTAGTTTCCAAACTGCCTCATGAACTCTATCTTGATGTTCTGTTTGTAAAGGAATATAATTTTCCCAGTGCTTTACTATTTCAAATTCAAATTCGGTATTTTCGGGAAGAATTTTTGATTGAAAGAGTCGTTGTTTAGCAATGGCAATAATTTCTTCATTAGATATATGATTAATCTTAGGATTGCATTCTCCACCAAGCAAAACACGATATAAAAAAGCATTTTCTGGCACATGAGCAGAGTAGGTTGAGTGAATAAATATCACACCTAAAATATCTTGAGACCATTCTCCAGCAAGTGCTCCAAATCCTTGTGGATACAAATTATGCAAAGGAGGTACTTTGCCGCCTAAACCAACTACCGCAATACTGTGTGAATCTATTTTTCTTAAAGTATTGAGTGCATGGTTTATTTCTTCTGATGAAACTTCTGAAGACTGTAAAATTTTAAAGTTATCATCACGCCATGGTTGTCCTGTATAAACAACAATATCGCAAGCAAGAGTTTGTAATAAACTGTTGAGATCTAAACTTGAATTTGATTGATATTGAATGTTAATTTGAGAATTATTTTTTTCTATAGAAATTACATTACAAGATAAATGAAGTACAAATTCAATATTATTTTTTTTACATAAATTTTTACACTCTTGCAAAAGAGTATGCGTAAAAAAGCTCATCCCATCGCGAAAACTTGCTAAACCGCTAGTTGATTTTTTAGATTTTTTTTGAAATAAATTACTAAATTTAGAAAATATAAATCCTTTTAATAAGCTACCATAACCGATTTCAATTTGTTTTAATTTAGGTAACACATGCCTTACAACAAGTTTACGAGATCCTCCACCCCATATCCCAAAAGTTACGGAAACAAGAAAAGTTTGTGCAAATTTTTTGCCAAAATGACGTTCAAAAAAAGCAAAAAGTGTTTCGTTAAAAAAAACTTCTAAATTACTAGGTTTTTTTAAAAAAACTTCAGAAATTATTTTAAACAAATCAGAAATAGAAAGTAACTTATATTTTAATAATTTAAAAAAGTTAAAAGTTAAAGGGACACAAGCATTGGGAGTCATAATAAATCGTTTTTGTTTTTTAGGATTGGGTATAATAAGATCGTGTTCAATTCCAAGCTCATGAATACAATCAGAAAAAGGCTGTCTTGTGAAAAGAACTCCTTGTGCACCATGTTCTAAAAGAAAGCCATTAGATTGAGTATGTTGTAAGACACCGCCAATAGTACTATTTTTATCGATAATAATAATTTTAGAAAATGAAGCTGCAGAGTTTTGGGCAAGAAGTTGCGCAGTTCTCAAACCAGAAACACCTCCTCCAATAATAACAACAATTTTTTTATGAGCTTGATACACAAATACCTCTGGCACGTTAGAAACAGCGGCTAGTTTTATTTATTATAAATGAACAGTCAAAAAAAACTTGATAATAATTCTCAAGTGCATTAAATTAGAAACCGAAGTTGAAAAATAACAAATATGTTCAGGGGTATAGCAAAATGCTGATGTGTTTGTGTTATGGAGTTTCGTGCAATCAAATAAAAAAAATTGTGCAAAGTGGTGTTGATACCATTGAGGGTGTGCAAAAAGAATGTGGCGCAGGAAGTGGATGTGGCTGTTGTTTACAATCATTAGAAAAAATTGTAAACAAAGAGCTTACAAAAATAGTAGAACTTACGATGAATGCTCAAGAAGCTGTTGAGCCAAATAATACTCATAACCAATGCTCTTTATTACGTTAAGTTGTGTTTCTAACCAATCGATATGCTCTTCTTCGTCTTCTAATATTTCTTCAAGAAGTTCTCTGCTTGTATGATCTTTTGCAGCAAAACAAACATCAATACCTTTTTTTAAACGTTCAACTGCTAAGAACTCTAAAGCTAAATCAGATTCAATTTGTTCCTTTACGTTTTCACCAATATTGAGCTTATCAAGCTTTTGTAAGTTTGGTATGCCGTCTAAAAATAAAATTCTGTCTACAAGATTTTGTGCATGTTTCATTTCATCAATTGATTCTTTGTATGTTCTTTCAGCAATTCTGTGGAAACCCCAATTTTTACACATTTTTGCATGAAGAAAATATTGATTAATTGCAGTTAATTCCCCTGTTAAAACTTCATTTAAAGCTTTGATAACTTGAAGGTCGCCTTTCATTTATATTCCTTTACAAAATTTAATAAAAACAATAATTATAAAGAGTTCTATTAGAATCAAGATTGAACGTTAACAATCTTCAATTAAATTGTCTATTTTTTCTCGTAATCATTATTTTATAAATTTAACATTTTGAAATTATTAGAATATAATAGAATAATAAGTATCATTTATTAGTTTTGTTAGACAAATTTCTAATTTTCATATAAACCATGTGTTGCTACGACACTAGAAAGACTTTTGCTTTAGAGAGGGGAAATATGCAATTTAAAAGACAAATAGGTGCTAGCGGAGTCTTATTTGCTTCAATTGGAGCAATGATAGGTTCTGGGTGGCTTTTTAGTTCTTTATATGCTGCCCAACTCGCAGGTCCTGCAGCAATTGTTTCTTGGATCATTGCAACTCTCTTTATCATAATAATTGCAATAACTTTTGCAGAATTAGGAACATTATTTCCAATTGCTGGAGGTATTGCAAACTATCCATTTTTTACTCATGGTAAGTTAGCAGGATTTTTACTTGGCTGGATTTCTTGGCTATCATTTTTAGTTTTGACTCCAATTGAAGTGCAAGCAACAATTCAATATATGACCAACTTTTTTCCGTCGCTAACGCGAGTGGAAGACAATATCCATCATTTAACGAGTTCTGGTTACATTATAGCAATCGTACTCATGTTGGTTTTGGTTTATATTAATACACGTGGTGTAAAGTTTATGACAGATACTAATAAATATTTTAGTATCTGGAAAATTGTTGTTCCTTCTTTAGCAATTCTTATATTTTTCTTAAGTTCACAAGGCACTCAAAATTTAACTCTCGAAGCCACGGGGGGTTTTGCTCCGTTTGGATGGCATGGAATATTGTCTGCATTGGCGGTATCTGGAATTGTTTTTTCGTTTAATGGATTTCAAATTGGTATTATGATGGCAGCCGAAACGCGCGATCCACAAAAAAATATCCCTAAAGCAATTATTGGCTCAGTGTTATTGGGCGGAACGATATATATTTTATTACAAATTTCTTTTTTAATGGCTGTGCCTGGACAATCATTACAAAATGGCTGGGCAAGTTTGTCTTTTACGGGTGATGCAGGACCTTTGGCTGGTTTAGCTTTAGTGCTCGGCGTGTCTTGGTTAGCGTGGACTCTTTATATTGATGCCATCATTTCTCCAATTGGTGCGGGTATAGTTTATACAGCTTCAAGTGCGCGCGTTTTGTATGCATTGAGTGCTAATGGCTACATACCAAGTCAAGTTAAAAAAATCGATAAGCGTGGTATTCCTATCACGAGTGTTTGGGTCAATTTTGCATTAGGCATGCTCGCGTTTTTGCCATTTCCTGGGTGGCAAGGGATGGTGGGATTTTTGTCTTCAACCATGATTGCTGGGTATGCAATAGTGCCTATTTGTATTCTTGCACTAAGAAAACAGCAACCAGAATTACACCGTCCATTTAAATTACCAATGTATAAAGTCTTTTGTTTTATTGCATTTTATATTTGTAATCTTTTGCTGTATTGGTCTGGTTGGACAATTATAAGTAAACTATTTGTAGCAGTAATAATTGGTTTCTTAATTTACTTATCACGCCTTATTTATCTTAAAGAACTAAAAGACAATTTGCCGACGTGGAAAAATGCAACTTGGATTTTATTTTATTTAGCAGGCTTATGTGTTTTAACACGATATGGTGAATTTGATGGTGGATTAAAAATAATTCCTGTTGGTATAGATTTTGCAGTATTGGCGGCATTTTCAATGATAGTGTTGTGGGCATCAGAAAGATATATGCTTTCGCCTGAACAAGCCAAGAAAAATATTTCTCTCATTCTCGCAGAACAGCAAGGTTCAAAACAAGTCACGCATAGCTATGATGTTCAACCAGAACCATGTTCAAAAGAGGGTTGATTATCAGTCATTTATTAAAATAATAAAATCTAACCCGTCAGTTTTAGGAAATTTTGAGTTCATTTCAGAAATTAAGTTTAAGATTATAGTTATATTTTTTTTGAGGTACATTTCATTTAGCTCTCTCTTAGATAAAAAGATGTGTTTTATGTCTCTTTCAATTAAAATTTGGCCGTGAATATGACATTCAATGTAATTTCCTTCCGCTCCTGTTCCATAATTATTATGAATTGCAAAATTGATATTTCTAGCTTTATAAATTAAACTTTTAAGACAGTTATATCCAAAAAAATCATTTTGACAATTTGCGATAAGATTTTCAAAACTAAAATAAGTGCATAATTTATTTATATCTCCTTGAAAACGATTGCCATAAGTATCAAAGGGAGAAAAAGTGCATATTTGCTTTACGTAATCTTTTAAAACAAAAAATGATTTTCCATATTGCTGCGCACCTCCATGTTGATGATTTAAAAAATCTAATGCTGCATAGATTGGTCTGCTATAGGGGTGAAAATCTTTATTAAGTGGTTTTTTAGATAAACTAAAGCCTTTTGTTAAAGCATAAGACTGATAGCGAGACATATTGAGTTTAGTCAATTCAAAAGTACTTGTTTCTATAGAGTCTCGACCAATATTATAAACAGAAACTTCATTTGGTTTATCTGAAAAGTGGAAGCAATTTAGTAATTCTCGTTTTTTTAAAAGATTTAAAAAATCAAAATTTAAAGAATTAAAATTTATTGTAATTCTTGATTTATGCAATACTTCTATAATTTGACGTAGTAATTTTTCAGCTTCTTGTTCATTGTTATGGCAATAAACTTTTAGTCTATTAAGTGCTTTACAATAATTGTCTTTATGATTTTCTAAGCAACGGTCATCTGCTCGTTTTAATATTGTTTTTTGAAATATTTTCGCATATGTTTCTTTTTTATTCATAATAAACCTAACTATTTTAGTAGCCACAAGTATAAATAAATTATTTATATTGTTTTATCAATATAAATATTGTTTTTTTACAAATTTTTAAGGAATTATTTATAAATTAATTGATTAAAATTTAATACCTATTTATAATTATTAAATAATAATAATTTATTTTGTTTATTATTAACAAAAATCAACTACCTATTACTTTTATATTTAAATATCAAATCGATCTAAATTCATCACTTTTGCCCATGCATTAATAAAATCTTGAATAAACTTAAGCAATCCATCACTGCTTGCATAAACTTCTGCAAGTGCACGAAGCTGAGAGTTTGAACTAAAAATGAGATCAACATAAGTGCCTGTCCACTTTTGTTTTCCAGATTTGCGATCAAATCCTTCAAAAATTTCAGGATGAGATGTCGATTTTTTCCATTCAATACCCATATCAAGAATATTGATAAAAAAGTCGTTGCTTAATACTTCTGGTCTTTTGGTGAGTATACCATGAGGTGACTCATCATAATTTGCATTTAATGCCCGCATGCCGCCAATAAGTACTGTCATTTGAGGTGCTGTGAGTGTTAGTAGATGTGCTTTGTCAATAAAAATTTCTATTGAGGCAGTCTCACACCCTTTGTAGCAGTAATTACGAAATCCATCTGCTTTCGGTTCTAACACAGAAAATGAATCTACGTCTGTTTGATTTTGTGCTGCATCCATGCGTCCAGGAATAAAAGGAACCTCTGCATCAAACCCTGCTTTTTTTGCGGCGGATTCGATTGCCGCACAACCACCAAGCACAATAATATCTGCAAGTGAGACCTTTTTGCCGTTTGATTGATCGGCATTAAATTCTTTTTGAATTGTTTGAAGTTTTGCTAACGTTTTTGAAAGTTTTGAAGGATTATTCACCTCCCAATCTTTTTGTGGAGCCAGTCGCAATCGAGCACCATTAGCACCGCCGCGTTTGTCACTACACCGAAAATTTGCAGCAGCAGCCCATGCTGTGACAACAAGTTGCGAGATCGATATTCCTGATGAAAGGAGCTTTGATTTTAGAGCTTTGACATCTTGTTTGTTAATCAAAGGATGATCCACTGGTGGAATTGGATCTTGCCAAATTTGTGGTTCTTTTGGGACTAAATGGCCAAGATGTCGCGTGAAAGGTCCCATGTCACGATGCGTTAATTTATACCAAGCACGCGCAAAGACATCAGCAAACTCTTTTGGATTTTTTAAAAAGCGACGCGATATTTTTTCGTAAGCAGGATCCATTTTAAGAGCAAGATCGGCTGTTGTCATCATAGGTGCATGGCGCTTTTTAGAATCGTGAGCATCGGGAACGTCATTTGCTCCTGCGTTGCCTTTGGGTTTCCATTGATGGGCTCCAGCAGGGCTTTTGGTGAGTTCCCAGTCATATTTAAATAATGTTTCAAAATAACCATTATCCCAACGAATAGGGTTTGGCGTCCATGCTCCTTCTATGCCACTTGTTATTGCATGGCCACCTTTTCCGCTACCAAAACTGTTTTTCCAGCCTAATCCTTGTTCTTCAATCCCTGCCCCCTCGGGCTCAGGACCTACATGTGTGGCACTTGCTGCTCCATGACATTTGCCAAACGTGTGTCCTCCTGCAACCAGGGCGACAGTTTCTTCATCGTTCATTGCCATTCGGGCAAATGTTTCGCGAATATCTATTGCTGAGGCAACAGGATCGGGTTTTCCATTTGGCCCTTCAGGGTTTACGTATATTAATCCCATTTGCACTGCGGCAAGTGGGTTAGCGAGCTCACGCTCTCCACTGTATCGCATATCACCCAACCACGTTGTTTCTGAGCCCCAATCGATATCTTCTTCGGGTTCCCAGATATCAACACGACCTCCAGAAAAGCCAAATGTTTTAAATCCCATTGATTCTAAGGCAATATTACCTGTAAGAATGAGAAGATCTGCCCAAGAAATTTTACGACCATATTTTTGTTTAATGGGCCAAAGAAGTCTTCTCGCTTTATCGAGATTGGCATTATCGGGCCAACTATTAAGAGGTGCAAAACGTTGCGCCCCTGTACCAGCGCCACCTCGGCCATCAGAAATGCGATACGTTCCTGCGGCATGCCAAGCCATTCTAATAAATAGTGGACCATAATGCCCATAATCCGCAGGCCACCAATCTTGAGAACTGGTCATTAGGGTATGAAGATCTTGAATCACGGCATTTAAATCAAGACTGCTAAATTCTGTTGCATAATTAAATTCACAATCCATTGGGTTACTAAGAGTAGAGTGTTGATGCAAAATTGATAAATTCAATTGATTTGGCCACCAATCTTTGTTGCTTTGGCCTGAATTTGTGGTTTTTTTATTTGTATTCGATGCAAAAGGGCATTGTGTTGCTGAAGACATTGATTTCTCCTTAAATGAATGATTTAATTATTTTTTTATACAATTTAAATTAACATAAATAATTCTAAATTTAAATTAAAAAAAATACAAAGAATTTCTTCATAAGGAAATCAATAATTACTTATTTTCATGCCTCCTCATACTCATTAGTAATGTTACAATATCATTTGATAAGGTTATAAATTTTGATTTATTTCCAAGCGTAATCTCTTCTGAAACATTTTGATTGGTATCCTCTTGATGAAATTCAGTGTGGGTTGTTAAGAATCTTCATAAAATTCGATCTTTTTTTAGTAATCCATCTTTCATGGGTGAATAGATGAAGCCCTTCTGCGCTAGTAGGCCTTTTGAGCTCGCAGCTGTTACCAGGCGTCATTTCTTTATAAGCTATTTATTATAAAGGAAATTCTGAATTTCTAATAAAAGAATGGTGATTAACGATATTGCTTCGGAGCGCGTCCTTCTTTTTCAAGAATGTGTGGATATTTAATTTTTGGAGTGGGTTCTAAAACATCAATACACTCAACAATAAACTCCCAGCCATCGCCGTAATCAAACATAAAAAGCATTTTTTTTTCTTTCTCAAACACATCACAAAGATATGTTTTACTAACGCCTTTTGCACCTGGCGAACATTCATAACCATCATCAGCAAACAGTTCGTATTTTTCAGTACTGTCATACCTTTTTTTTATATTGTTATAAAAACCAAATGCATGATCAAAATCGAAATTATATGCATGGATGATGAACTCAGCGAGTTTATAAAGACTGCTATTCCCCTTGATTGCAATAATTCTATGAATTTTTTTATTCCAAGAAATTTTTAATTGATAGATAGAACTTTTAGACATTCGTTTTACTCCTCCTTCATTGACGACTATGGTATGCACACATCTTTTAAAAAGGCATAAAATCAAGTAGATTGCAACTTTTTGACCTATTCTTAATCTATACAAGGATGTAAAGATGAAACCAAAAGTTGAGTTTAGCTACGGTGATTTTAGAATTGATAAATTAGGGAGTGTAGTCAAATATTGAATAAGACTTGATTTTTGGCGTGTTTCTCGCAAAAGTTGGATTACCACATCTAACAAAAGAGGGAAACATGTTGAGGTTGATGATAACAGATCAGTTATGGTCAAGGCTAGCAGCAAAGTTAAAAGAATTTAAAATTCACTAGGGCGTGTCCTCAATCTGAATTAGGCTCATCATTCATTTTATAATTCAGTTACTTTATGTCATTTTCTCCTACTGTAAAGGCGGGAGGGTTTATAGATGCTAAGAAGGGTTATGGCCGATTGCATTAAAGAGCGCCACCCCGATTGCAAATTAAGGGGACCATTTTTTTATAGCCAGCGATTCGTCTTTTTTGCAAAGCTCTTAGGCAAGGAGGTGAGCCTAATGAGAAGAAAAGGACGGGTTAGTATGGAAAAGTTGGGGCAAATCCTGCAAATGCGGGAAAAAAGGCGTTCCATTAGGACAATTGCACGATGTCTTCATATGTCGAGAAAGACAGTCAAGAAATATCTTCAAGAAAATTTGCATAAAGAATGTCTAAACAAAAACACTCAATATCAAACTCATTCTCCAAATGACAAACTTAATCCAGACGATATACCTAACTGGGCTCAAGAAATTGATATTGAACTCGTATTAAAAGAATTGGGTAAGGGAATTAGCTATAAGGTTCTTTATGAAGAACTCAAACCCACCATTAGTTATTTTAGCTTTTGGAGATTTTTTAGAAAACTATACGGCTTAAAAAGGCAAAACATTTCAATAAGAATAATCCATAAACCAGGAGAAAAAACTTATGTTGATTTTTGTGATGGTATCCAGATTTTTGATGAACTAACTGGTGAGGTTATTAAAACTCATTTATTTGTCGCAACACTGCCTTTTAGTCAATACACTTTTGCAGAGTTTACATTAGATCAAAAGCTAGAAAATTTTATTGAATTGCATGATAAAACTTGGGAGTTTTTTGGAGGGGTAACAGATTACACTGTGCCTGATAATTTAAAAAGTGCTGTAAGCAAAGCACATCGCTATGACCCTGATTGCAATAAATCATTTTGTGAATATGCAAACCATGTAGGTTTTGCAGTTTTACCAGCAAGGCCATATAAACCAAGAGATAAAGCTTCTGTTGAAGGCAATATTCATCATATTCAAAAATCTTTTTTTCAGCGTGTCAGAAATAAAAAGTATCAAACTTTATTTGAACTCAATCAGGATTTTAAAATATTTTTGAAAGAATTCAATAACTCTATTATGAAAGACTATGGTGTATCAAGGAAAGAAAGATTTAGTACAGAAGAAGCTTATTTAAAGGCTGTTCCTGCGGAAAAATTTCAATTGTTTAATTGGAAAATAGCAAAGGTTCATCCTGATTGCCATATTCAAGTGGAAAAAAATTTTTACTCAGTTCCATTTCATTTTGCTGGCAAAGAAGTTAGAGTTAGATATTCAAAGAATTATTTAGAAGTTTTTTCTTCAAATGGAGAGCTTTTATCTTCACATAAAAAAATAAAAGGAATAGGAAAGTCATCAACCGATCCTGGTCATTGGCCTCAAGAAAAACAACGTTACCTCAGCTTTGATATCAATAAAGCAAAATTGGAGGCTAAAAAAATAGGAGAAAACACGTATAAGTTGATTGATTTTTTATTTTCACAAAGTCACCCTTTGCGCTTTTTACGTCCTGTACAAGGGATGTTAAGACTAGTGAATTCAAATAAATTTAACAAAGAAGATATGGAATATGCAGCAAAAATGGCGTTTTCTCATAAAATTTACCGTCTCTCATATATAACTGATTGTTGTATTTTTCATGTAAATGGAGGGGCAAAGCCAAGAGCAACGCAAGCGCCAATCCGTACACTAAACACAATCCATCTTCATCAAAGCAAAGAAAAGATATTCAATTAATTAGAAAGAAATAATATGTTCCAACAAGCCAAAAACTTAGCACAAAAATTACGTTTACCTGGATTTTTAGAAAATATGGAAAGAAGATGCGCGGAGTTTGAATCAGGAAATCTAAGTCCATATGAATTTTTATCGCTGTTATTGTCAGACGAGGCAAATTCTAGGAAAAATAAATTAAACAAGCGCCTAGAATCCATAGCACGATTTCGCCATCGTATTGATTTAGAAGACTGGGATGCGTCTTTTGACAGGGGTATCTCAAAAGCAAAAATGAAAGAAATATTTCAACTTTCTTTTTTACATAATCGAGAAAATTTAGGGTGTGTACTCAAATTTTCCCCCAAATAATGGAACACCCCATGTAAACCAATGAAGCATAGTTATTTTTACTTTTATCGTAACGGGTCGCAATGCTTCTAAATTGTTTTAATCGAGCAAATAAGTTTTCTATCAAATGCCTGATTTT